>NZ_CFKZQR010000005.1:0-83680 GCF_985070215.1 Mobiluncus sp.
CCAAACCCCACCCCCCTGCCGGTGAAACCGGGCCCATTCTGGACCCCAGAATCCCCCATTTTTTTCTAACCCTACAGTTCCCCCCGGCCGGCTCCGGCCCCCGCCCCAGAGCTCCGGATTCGCCAGCGGCCCGTTTGCCCCTCAGTCAGCGGCGTGTTTATCCAGGAATTCGTAGACCTCGCGATCATCCACGCCGGGGAAAGTTCCCGTCGGGGTCGCCGCCAGCAAATGTGAGTGAACCTTGACGGAAGGCCAGGCGTAACGCGCCCATTTGGCCTGTAAATCCGCGGAAGGCTCCCGGCAGCAAGTCGCGGCGGGACAGCTGGATTGGAAACGCCGCGGGGTGTCCCGACCGCGAAAGAACTGGGCGTGTTCAAAGGGAGTGCCCACCGAAATCGAAAAGTCCCCTGCTCGGTAGTGTTCCAGCTTGGACACCGACCAATAGGTGCCGGTAGGGGTGTCCGTGTATTGATAATACGGAGCTGCCGGGTCGATTTGTTCAAACAGCTGGCGAGCTCCGAATTTGCGGCACGCCAGCTGCCCTTCAATCGAACCGTCATTATGCGTGGGAAACACTACGCCATCGTTGGCGTAGGCCTTATAGATAGTGCCGTCCGTGCCAACTCGCAAGAAGTGCGCCGTAATGCCCAGGTGTCGGGTCGCCAGGTTCGTGAATCGGTGGGCGGCTGTCTCATAGGTAACGGCGACCCGGTCAGACAGATCCAAGATGGACAAATCCCGGCGCCGCTTGTCCTCCATCAGCTGGGCAACAGTGGCGGTTTGAGGCATCAGCACAGCCGAAGCGAAATAGTTAGCCTCGACCCGTTGACGCAAGAACTCGTGGTAGGACGTGGGTTTGGGATGATTTAACGCCTGGTCACCCAGGGCGCGAAGAATCAGGTTGCGTTGGTCGCGATCGCGGGCTTCCAGAGAGTTCAGATAGATTCGCTGGTGTTTCAAGTCGGTGATGGAACGTGCCCCCCGCGGCAAGTCGGGCAGCTTGACTATGGAAAATCCCAGGTAGTTGGCAATTTCTTCGACTCCGGATTGCAGCAGCGGTCCGCCGGTGAAACCGGTCGCCTCGGTGATTTCCGTGGCGAGTTGCTCAATGTCAGCCAGGTAGTTGTCTTTGTGGTGCATCTCGATATGCAGCTGTTGATTGGCTTTGCGGGCCGCCTCGGGGGAATCCAGGCTGATTGCCGTGATTTGCCGCAGTTTCCGATGCGATGCGACCAGCGCTTTCAACGCGTCGTGAGGCAGCCGCGGACCAATATGCACCTGGGGAATGCCCATTTTGACCGCCTCCGCACTGGTCTGGCACTCGTTCAGTTCCAGTTCCAGCGCGGCTCTCTCGTTGGGGGGACTGGGCTGCATCAACGTTTCGACGCTGACCCCCAGCGCCGCCGCAATAGCAGTGAGCAGGCTCAGTCTCGGTTCGCGTTTGCCGTTCTCTATTTGGCTCAAAAGGGAGGTGGCGCGGTTGACCCGTTCCCCTAAGACGGTCAGGGTCATACCTTGGCTGGTGCGAGCGTAGCGAATCCGGGCTCCCAAGGTCGCTAAATCGATATCGTGGTGGCGTTTACCCGCTTCTGCCGGGGGCAAGGGGGCAGGGATTTCACCGCGGACGGGCTTTTTAGTGGTCATCGGCGCACCTCTAAATTCTTCCCCGCGAAGGGGACGCTCTTTCTCACTTATGTGAAAGTTTAGGATTTTTTCACATCCTAATTTTACGCATCAGGGGTCAAGTAAAGTATTTTTTTATCTTATTGTAAACATTTGCATTTTTTTACACTATTTTGCCTTGAAAACGCCGACAACCCAGCGCCACAATAAAACTAATAAAAGTTTTCACTCAATGGCGAGCCTACAACCCCCGTAAGTTCACACCCTGAGTGCCCGACAAGTTAGGAACCGCAAAATGACCGAAACTGCTGAACAACGCATTGCCCGCGTAGGCGCCGAAATCGACAAAGACTGGAAGACCAACCCTCGCTGGAAAGGGGTCGTGCGCGATTACACCGGTGAACAGGTCGCTCGCCTCCAGGGCTCCCTCACTCAGGAACACACTTTGGCACGGATGGGCGCTGAGAAACTCTGGAAGGCACTGCACGAGAACGACTACGTACACGCTTTGGGTGCCATTACCGGTAATCAGGCCGTAGAAATGGCTAAGGCCGGTTTGAAGGCTATCTACCTGTCCGGCTGGCAGGTCGCTGGCGACGGCAACTCCGCCTCTGAAACCTACCCCGACCAGTCCCTTTACCCCTACGATTCGGTACCGAAGATGGTCAAGCGGATTAACAACGCCCTGGTGCGCGCCGATCAGGTGGACTACTCCGAAGGCAAGTCTGATGTGGACTACTTCCTGCCTATCGTAGCTGACGCAGAAGCCGGTTTCGGCGGCCCGCTGAATGCTTACGAACTGGCCAAGCATCTGATTGAGGCCGGTGCTTCCGGGATGCACTACGAGGATCAGCTGTCCTCGGCAAAGAAGTGCGGTCACTTGGGCGGCAAGGTGTTGATTCCGACCCAGCAGCACATCCAAAACTTGAAGGCGGCCCGTTTGGCGGCTGACGTGGAAGGCGTGCCGACCTTGCTGGTGGCTCGTACCGACTCCTTGGGCGCGAACCTCATCACCTCCGACGTGGACGAAACCGACAAGCCGTTCTTGACCGGCGAGCGCTCCCCCGAAGGCCACTACTACACCACGGCAGGTGTGGACGTGGTTATCGCGCGTTTGCTCGCTTTTGCCCCCTACGCAGACTTGCTGTGGGTCGAGACCAACACTCCGGATCCAGATGTGGCCCGCAAGGTCGCCGAAGCGGTCAAGGGCAAGTACCCGGACAAGATGCTGGCCTACAACTGCTCGCCGTCCTTCAACTGGAAAGCCAACCTATCCGACGATCAAATCGCTTCCTTCCAGAAGGACTTGGGCGCGATGGGTTACGCCTTCCAGTTCATCACTCTGGCGGGCTTCCACCAGATCAACTACGGCATGTTCGACCTGGCCTACGGCTATGCTCGCGAAGGCATGAGCGCTTACGTGAAGCTGCAGCAGGCCGAGTTCGCCTCCGAATCTCGCGGCTACACCGCCACCAAGCACCAGCGTGAGGTTGGTGCGGGCTACTTCGACTTGGTGTCCACCACGGTGAACCCCGAATCCTCCACCTTGGCGCTGAAGGGTTCTACCGAAGAAGCCCAGTTCTAATATCGTTGCGAATTCAACCCCCAAACCGGGCGGCGTCCTCGATTGCGAGACCGTCGACGCCGCCCGGTCACCCATCTACTGAGACATAGAAAAGAGACACACATGGAACTCCGTCCTGTGAAAGTGGTTCATCCGGTTGTCGACGGCACAGAAGTTGTAGCTGAGCGCGAGGACGAAATCCTCACCCCGGAAGCCTTGACTTTCCTCAAAAAATTGCACGTGAATTTTTCCGGGCGTCGCGCCGAGTTGCTGCGTGACCGCCACGACCGCCGTCAGCAGCTGGTCAATGGGCGGCTGCCGCGCTTCTTGGTAGAGACCAAGGGCGTGCGCGAGGACGACTCGTGGAAAGTCGCCCCGCTGGGTCCCGGCCTGGAGGATCGCCGGGTCGAAATGACCGGCCCGACCGACCGTAAGATGACTATTAACGCCCTAAATTCCGGGGCTGCTGCGTGGATGGCGGACTTCGAGGATGCCAACACGCCCCACTGGGAAAACGTCATTGGCGGCCAGGTCAACCTGCGGGACGCGATTGCGGGCACCATCACTTTTGATTCCCCGCAAGGCAAGCACTACGAGCTAAAGGAACGCGACATCACCAAGCTGCCGACCCTGCTGGTGCGTCCGCGCGGCTGGCACCTGGTGGAAAAGCACATCATGGCTGGCAGAGAGCCGATGGTGGGCGCCTTGGTGGACTTCGGTCTGTACTTTTTCCACAACGCCAAGACGTTGATTGAAAAAGGCCGCGGACCGTACTTTTACCTGCCAAAGATGGAGTCTCACCGTGAGGCGCGGCTGTGGGCTGACGTGTTTGCTTACGCCGAAGAGTACGTGGGGATTCCTCACGGCACGATTCGCGCCACCTGCTTGATTGAGACCATCATGGCCGCTTTCGAGATGGAAGAAATCCTCTATGAGCTACGCGATTACAGCGCCGGGCTGAACGCCGGGCGTTGGGACTACATTTTCTCAATCATTAAGAAGTTCCGCGATTCCGGCTCCAAGTACATTCTGCCGGATCGTGCTTTGGTCGGCATGACTGCCCCGATGATGCGCGCCTACACCGAGTTGTTGGTGAAAACGTGTCACAAGCGCGGGGCGTCGGCTATCGGGGGGATGTCTGCCTTTATTCCTTCCCGTGACGCGAGCGAAAACGCTGAGATCGAGCGGAAAGTCCGGGCGGATAAGTCCCGCGAGGCCGCCGATGGTTTCGACGGTTCGTGGTGTGCTCACCCCGGCATGGTGCCCTACATCCGCGACGAGTTCGACAAGGTTTTGGGCACGAACCCGAACCAAATCTCGAAGCAGCGTCCCGAGGTGAACGTTACGGCGGAGGACCTGTTGAACGTGTCTGCTACCGAGGGCGCGGTGAGCGAAGCGGGTGTGCGCACCAACATTTCGGTTTCCTTGCGCTACCTGGAATCTTGGCTGGGCGGCAACGGCGCGGTCGGTATTTTCGGCCTGATGGAAGACGCCGCGACCGCCGAGATTTCCCGCGCCCAGATTTGGCAGTGGATTCACAACCGCGTCAAGCTCGACGACGGCCGCGAGGTCACTCGCGAACTGTGCCAGTCCCTCATGGATGAGGAATCCGCGAAGTTCAAGGCTGAAATCGGGGATGACCCGCAGCGTCAAGCCAACCTGACCCGCGCGGTCCAGATTTTTGGCGACATCTCGCTACAAGATGAGTTCCCGACCTTCCTGACCGTTCCGGTTTACGCCAACTACGTGGCCTAGCGCCGCGGATTGCGCGAAAACCGCAAAGAGCCGGTTTTGTACTGTTTGGTACAGAACCGGCTCTTTGCTATTTCGCTCTAAACCCAGGATTAGCGCAGGGCACTATAGATTTCGCCACGCACTTTCTCAGTGACCGCGGCTTTCCCTCCGACCACGTCAACCTTGCGGACACTGGCCCGATTCCGAGTCAGGAACTGGGTAGTGGGTTTGGTTAGGGTGTCCGGCCTGGTCAGCACCAGAGGCGAACCGGTCCGGGCGGTTAGGGAAGCCGCCAGGGTCGCATCGGGGAAGTCCTTGCCGGTCGCAACGGCAATTCGACCCGGATTCGGCGGGAAGTACGCCGAGGCGACCTTTTCCGCGGTTTCGTAACGGTCAACACCGACTTGCTTCTCATCGAGATGCACCGACCGCTCGGCAGCCGCTACTGCCGGCCCACCCACTGCCACGACCTTTGCCGCCTTGGCGGAGTTCATCCAGCCTTGGCTGGTTCCATCCACCGTGCGGCGCGGAGTGAGCAACACCACGCCAACATTCTTGATGGCCGCCGACGAAGCACTCAAAGCGTCCGGGTAGTCAACGCCGGTCGCCAGGTACACATCTGATTTATCCCGGCCACGTGCCGCCAACAGGTGATCAGCGACGGCTCCCGCGGTACGATAGCGGTCCTGGCCACCCAGGCGCTGTACCTGGAATCCGGCATTTTGCAGCTGAGATGCCGCCCCGGCGCTGATGGCACCGGGATTACCGACCAAAATAACTTTCGTAAATCCGTGGGTCCGCAGAGCATCCACAACCCGACGCGGGACTTGTTTAGTCGGAGTCATCAGGATAGGCGCGTTGTAGTTAGCTGCCAAAGGACCGGCGACCAAAGCGTCAGGATAGTCATCGTCGCGCACCAAGACCGCCGTATCTGACCACGGCAAGCTCACCTTTCCCGCGTAATCAGCGTAAGCCACCGTCAGGTTGTTCGCCTCGGTCGGGGTCGAGGACTTGGCGCTAAAGAAGTCCAGCACTGCCAGAGACGTGTCGATTCGGTCATTCCCTCCGTGACGGACCACCAAGGTGTCGAGGTCACGCACCGGATACGTGATGCCGGTAGACGGGCTGATGGGTGCCACACCGGGACGCGGTTCCGGAGTCGTGGTGGGAATGGGTGTGGGGTTAGTCGGCTCTGGCACAGGCTTTTCCTTCACCGTAAAGGTCACGTTACGGTAGAACGGGATGGCCACGCCCGGCAGGGTGACGCGAATCACGGCTGTATAGGTGCCAGGACGCGCCGTGTCCTTGAGCGTGACGACACCCGAATTCGGGTCGAAGGTGAATAGGTGCTCGTTGCCGGGTGCTATGGTACCGGACAGTTCCGCCTTGCCGCTTCCGGTATAGACCGGTGAAGAGGAGGCGCTGGTGCCTTCCGTCACCTCCGGGACGGTGATGTCCGTGGTGACAGGGGCGGCGTGCAGGGGGATGTTGACCGTCTTGGTGACCTTGTAGGGGCAATTAGCCGGTCCCGGTTTGTTCTGGCCCATGCCACCCGGATCTATGTTGCAGGCAGCCTTATCCCACACGGTGATGGTGACCGGAATGTTTCCGCCCGAGGCTTTCGCGAGGTCCTCAGCGGAGGGGGTCCACTGGAGTTTCACCTGGTTACCAGTAGTCACCAGGTCCATATCCCCGACCTTCGCCTTATTGTCTGGGTCAGAGGCATCAGTTACCGGGTTGTTCGGATCCCACAGCTGGAACCAGTAATTCCCCGAGCCACCCTGGGCCAGGACCGGCTTGGAAATTTGGAGATAATCCAGTCCCACGACCGCCGGGTTCATCGGTTCCACGCTCAACGCCAGGTTGTAGGGCGGGATGTGAATGGTGTGGGAAATGATCTGGGTCTGACCGTTGGGCAGGGTGAGCTGGTAAGACAACTGATGATCCCCGGCAGCACTCGGAGTTGGGGTTCCCGAAACTGCAATAGAGCAACTGCGCGGGTCGCCGCTAGTGGCACAGTTCAAGCCCGTGACCCTGAGTCCGTCGATACTGGTGTCAGTAAAGTTAGCTCCATTAGGGCTATTAAGGCTGAACTTGCAGCTAGTCCCCATACAGGGAGTGCCGTCCGAGTTCAGTTTCGTAACCGTAATAGGTTTGCTGGCGTTGTCTACCATATCGGCTGGAATGGTCGTTCCAATTAACGTTGCAGGGTTTGAGGTCGGAGCCAGTTCATTGCCAATCTTGGCATCAGTAGTGCCGCCGTTTCCACTGTCGATAGTTACGCGGCGCTTGTCGGTGACGTTCACACTGACCACAGCGGGTTTCGGGGCATTAACCCCATTGGGACCGACATACCACACGCAGAACTGCAGCGTTTGCCCTGCCGCGTCGACCGGAACTGCGGACACGCCACTGGCCAGGGAAATCGCCCCGTGGGCGTCGAGCGTCAACCAGGTCGGCATGGAACCCGTGACGGAACACCCACCCGGCGTGCCAAGTGCGCCGGTTGGCTTACCCGTAGAGAAGCCATGCTTACCGGCAGCGGTCTGCTGTCCTGATGGCAAACTGCCGATGTCAACCCGCGGGTTTTGCGGATCCTCTGCTACCAGTTGGGTAGAACCGCTCAAGGAAGTCGCTCCTACAGTCGTGTTAATAGTTAGGCCGTAGACCTGCGGGGGACGCTGGTCGGCAATGTTCACCGTGATAGCGGCCTTCTTGGTGCGCGAGGTCGTGTCGGAGTCCGCGACCACGAAATTCCCTTCCGCGCTACCGCCAGGAATCGGAGTACCATGTACGTTGCCTTCGGAGTCCAGCACCAGTCCGGTGGTGCCGATGGGGTAGCACACGATTGGCTTGCTGGTCGTGCTTTTTACACCCGCGGGGCAAGGTACGGGGGAAACCCGGTTTCCATCCTTGTCCTCGACGTAATAGGTGTATGGTTCTTCCCCTCCTGTAACTTCCAGCTTCATCTTGGGTAAAATCCCACCATTGGCAGTGGTGTTTACCTCGATTTTTTGCGTGCCATCCGGGTTGGTTTTCACATCGACATTGCCGTTGTGGGGGTCATCTTTGAAAATCATGTCGGTTTCAATCAGCAACGGCACAGTCTGTTCGATGCGCTGTTTCGCGCCGCTGTCCAAGCTGACCTTAACCGTGACATCGCCGTCATAAGTTTGGGTCGGGGCACCGGAAATCTTTACCTCTTTATTTTCGCAAGTCACCTTGAGCCCGTCTACCGGCGGGATAAGTTCACACTTCGCAGTAGTATTAGCAGGCCCATCATAGGTGCCTACCTTGACCCCGGAATCGGGTCCATCCGCGGGGCATACCTCACCTTTTTTCAGTTTGATATTGGAACCGTAACAAATGCCCTTCTTACCTTTCTGCAACTCATTATTCTCTATGGTTAGGGTCAGTTTCTTTTCCACCGTAATAGAGAAAGTCTTTTTGATCAGCTGGCCGGAGCCGTCAATGACCAAAACCTGAGCAGTATGGGTGCCGGGTTTGGCATTCGGCGGGATAGACCCGGAGAGCTTCCCGTTAGAGAGCATAAACAGTCCCTGATAATCAGCCGGCACCGGATTGTTCCAGGCATTAGCTGGAATAGTCCCACTCAAGCCGGGAATGGGGAAACACTTCGGGCGAGTATCCGACTTAGGCTCACCCTGTGCGGCGCAATACACCGGGTCTATACCTTTGTAGCCGGGTCTGTGGAGGAACTTGGCTTTCGCGTCAGCGTCCGCCGCGGTCCGAATCTCAGCATTTTCCTCGGCTAGGGAGGTACTGAAACTGCCGTCCCCGCCCTTGGCTTCGGCATAATACGCCGGATAGGGCGCACCTTGTACCCCGACCGTGTCCAACGTCACCGGGTCATGATCGCTCTTAAACGGCGGGCCAGCCCATTCCAGCTTTTGCACCACCGGAATGTTCACGGTGGCGCTGCGCTCGATTCCGTGTCCGTCAGTAACTTTCAGTTCGACCGCCAGGGACGTGGTGCCCTCGGGGATAGCCCCAGTGTTCGTGGAGCTGAGCGTCAAGGTTTTCGCCATCTTGGACTGGTCTCCATGTGGCATGGCAGCAGCCGTAGCAGGTGTGGCCTTGAGGGTCAGATTGTCAACACCCACATTTTCACTTTTACCGTCACGCTTGTATGCCGTGACTTTCTCAATCGTGTAGTTGGCGTTGTCTAGGGCGTAGGTTTCGTTCCAGGCACTAGGGCTTTTGAGAAAATCCTGTCCCGCCGATGTAGTCGGAGTAATGGTTCCGCCCAGATAGTCGACCGTACCGACTGTGGAAGTGTAGCTACCGTTGGTGGCGCGAATCATGCCGGTAGGAGTGCTGGTGTTTAGCTGGAGCGGGGAGGCAAACACGCGCAGCGGTATCGACTTACTGGCAGTGAGGCCAGTCGGGTTACTGGGTGTCTTGATGTCGGCTGTAATCGTGAGGGTAAAGTCCGTTACCCCGCTGACGTCCTTAGCAGCGTAGTCCACAATGGTGCAGTCCGCTGGGTTGCTGCACGTGTAAGACCCTGACTTCTCCGTAACTGTTCCATGTTGGGAGGTAACTTTGAATTGTTTGGGCAGGCCAGCAATCTTTACCGACTGAAGCGGCGCCGCCGTAGAGTCTTTGCTGGGGTCGACCAGCCATGTCATCACCGGAATGCCCTTAACGCCGCTGCTGTCCAAAGTGACGTTGGTGAAGTCCAGGCCTTGCCAGGCGTAGCGTTCCCTCTCGTTCGTATTGAACTTCGGCTGACGGCTATCGTTGACCTTAATAGTGAATTGTTCGGTCTTGGTGAGACCGTTGTGATCTGTGACTTTAACCTGGCACTCCATCTTTCCGCCCTCAGTAAAGGCACCTGCCGACACCTTAATTGTGGCGCCTTCCGCCTTCACATTGGTATTGGTCTGTTTGCAACCCGTTAGTTCGACTTTGTCAATCTGTCCAGACCCGCCGGTCACCCCAATACGGATGTCTGCCGCTTGGCCGACCTCGACAGTGGCGCTATTCACCGTAATCTGAGGGGTGCGGGTATCTTTCACGGTAAAGGCAACCGTCTTAGGGCCAATCTGGTCACCACCAGCATCATCCTGAAGAACCACATCGTATGACCCAAGGCCAAAAGTGCCGTTGGTGCCCTGTGTACCGGGCTGTCCAGGTTTGAGGGTGCCCACGAGTTTCCCGTCCGGGGTCAAAGCCAGGCCGGTATCACCCAGCGGATAGTTCCCCTGCGAATCAGGGGTACCGCCCTGGATAGAGTACTTCCCGGTCGCAATAGTGTTCTGCCCCTTCTTGATTTCCGGGACGGGCAATACCTGGTTGCTGGGGTTATCGGTCTCAACCGTGCCGTTTTCGTCCAACGCCGGTGTGGTGGCACTCGGGGGCACATTGAAATGGTTTTCCAGGTTGGAAAATGCCGAAGCCACCGTAATCTGGAATTGCTTGGTAATCGGATCGCTCCCCGGCGCACTGGAAGCCACCGTCACGCTAATCTCCCGGTTGTTCTTCACCAGTTCTGTCGGCGTACCGGAAATCACCCCAGTCTGAGGATTAATGGACAGTCCCGCAGGCAAACCAGATGCCGCATAGGTAAATGTGGCGCTCTGGCACCCTCCAGACGTGTCCAGCCCATAGCAGCTGTCCCCGCTACCCTCTGTCGGAGTAAAGGCAATAATTTCACTACCAGCGTAGAAGCTATGGCTGTTCGGATTTGGCTCCTTTGCGGTGAACTTTTTATTCACCGGGATTTTCACTTCGACCTGTTTTTTCCCAGATTGCGGAGAGGAGCTATCCGTCAGGGTAAATGTGACCTTAGCCACACTTCCAGCCCCTGTTGTGGGCACGCCCGACAGGCACACATCGTTATTACTGACATTCAACGTCATGCCAGTGGGCAAGTCGGTTATTCCACTAATGCTATAAGGCGTAGTTCCGCCCGAAACACCCAAGCAGTACGGACCATAGCTGCGACCCCCTACGGTGGCGGTGGGCATGGTGGTCTTGGCAACCGACAATCCCTCGCCAATACGCAGGGTGCGGGTGAGAGTCCGCTGAACCCCGTCCTTATCCCTAACGGTAATCGTCACGGAGTAGTCATTATACTCATCAGGTATTGTACCTTTCAGTACAATCTTTCCGTTACCATCATGTTCGGCTCTAAGGCCGCTCGGCAAACCGGTCACACTAACCAATTGGTAGAGCCCGGCTCCGCCGCTCACGGTTGCGATAATGGCTGGTGGGTCAGCATTTAGATTCCGGTCTTTGTTAAGATTCTCGGCATCGTGTTCCGCAACTTTCAGAGTGGACGGCGTCACGACCAGGTTTTTCACGATGGTGGTGGTTTTGCCGTTTTCAGCGGTGGCGGTAATGGTGATGGGGTAGGTTCCAGATTCCCCGGAAGCAATCTTATTGGACGAAAGCGTGCCGGTGGCGGAGTCGAATTCTACCCCCTGGGGCAACCCCTCAACCTTCCATTCTTTAATCTTTGGGCCGTATTTGGTCGTACCCTTTGGCAATTCTGTCCAGCCATCAACGCTCTTGCCTTCCGTCCCGGTCAGGTTCTCATTAGGCTTGAGGCTGCTCAAGTTCGGGACCCGGTTATCCACGACAGTGTACGTGATGGTGGCAGGCTCGCTGACGTTGCCGTTCTTATCCGTAACCTTCACGCTAAACGTGCCGGCCGTGCTGGTGACATGGCCAGGGCCGGGCTTTACTGTAACGGTCAGTACATTATTGGCTAAGGTTAGCGTCATCCAGTCAGGCTTGCCGGTGGGAGTCACGCTCTCATATTGCCCGGAACCGTCGCTAACCGGTATGACCTGGCTCACATTTTTGCCGACCTCGGCGTTTATCGTGGTCGCGGTAACCTTGGGCTTACGGGTGTCGGCGATAGAAAACACCAGGTTGGCTTTCTTGGTCTGAGCCGGAGAATCCGAATCGGTGACGCTCACCACCACGGCGGCGCTGGCACCGGGCTTCGGGGTGCCAAAGAGCTCACCGGTGGACTTGTTCAGGAACAAACCCGTGTCCCCCAGGGCACAGTTGCCCTGGTCGTCGGTATTGTCGCAGGGTAGAGTCCGATAAGCGTAAGAACCGACCCCGCCCGTAACCAAAGACGGGATGTCCACCTTATTACCGTCCTTTACGGCGTCCTTGTCCAAACTAATCCCGATAGTGGGCAGATCACCGTCAATCTTGCTCGAAACCTTAGTCCAGGTTGACTGGTCGATATTTTCAGGTCGCGCGTTACCGGAAGTTTGTTTCAGGGTCACGCCCCCAGGCACGCCCCTCGGATTATCGATAAATTTCAGGTCGGTGGCTACCGGGATAAAAGCTTCTACGGTGACGGTCCGTCCCGCCGCCCCAGTCACGTAAATGTTCAGGGAGGACCCGGGCGCCATCGTCTTGGGCCAGGTTCCGGTCAAACAGATGTCTTCACCCGCCTTGGTGGTCGGGGCGCCATCACACCAATCAGCTTTTAGTTGCTGGGCGGGATCGGTAACCCCGTCGTTATAGGCGTCCAGCCCTTTCACCCGCAGATTGCGGTAAGGCGTAGCGCCGCCGGACACGGTGGCAATCTTAAGTTTTCCGTTCGTCCCGACCGGCTGGTTCTTTTCGCCCTTGCACTTGTAGTTATCATGCTTATCGGGTCCGCTCTCGGGCTTCACGCACATGTTAGTGAGCTGCAACAGCGGGTGAATGACCAGCTGAGCTGTTGCGCCCTCGGGCAATCCGGCCCGATGCTGGGCGCTGTCGGTGACCTCCAGTTTAGACAGGTCAATAGTGCCCGCCTCCTTTGGAGTTCCGGTGACACGCCCGTCACGTTCCAGGCACAGCCCCGAATCCTTGTTTTCTGTGGTGTACAAGGCCCATCCGGTACAGCTATGCGGAGCAGTAGGCTGCGTGTGTCCGGAACCGGTGGCGAACCCGAACCCGTAGCTTCCACTGCCTCCCGTAGCGGTGAACCGGAAGGTTGAGCCGTCTTCCTGCTGGTATACCGCCCCAACGGCGGCGCTGGGCAGGGTAAAGTTCGCAAACTTCAGCGGCGGATAAATCTCCGGGGTAAACACCCGGTCAATGCTGACCGCGGCAGTACCCGTTCCGGCGCTCACCCGCAGGGTATAGGTTTCGCCGTTGGTTAGCGCGCCGTCAGGACACGTGAGTTTCGGTTTGGTCCCGCTGGTATCCACGCTGCAGCCGTTGACTCGCTGATTGCCCAAGTAAACCTTGTATGTCTTGGTGAGGCCCTCGGCGCCGGTGGCGGGGTTAAAGGTCCACTCATAAGCCTGTCCCTTGGTTCCGCCCGGTGCGATACCCGGCTCAAACACCAGGGTGGAGGGCGAGACGGTAATTTTCACGCTAAACTCAGCCGACCATTTTCCATTCACACCCAACGCTTTCAAGGGAACCTGGTGTTCCCCGACGTCACCCTTAACTGGGGTGCCGGTGAGCGTCCCGTCAGGGTTCAGGGTGACCCCGGCCAGTCCGGGCAGCTTTTGTGGCGCAGTGGGGCAGTTAGCCGAGGTGTAGTTTGCGGGCACAAAGCACTTGATTTCGGGGGAACTCGCCGCGTCAATCGCCCCGGTTACTTTCGCGGTGGCGGGAACGGGAATGCCCTGTTCCAGGCTGATGGCGACATTGTTGTTATTTGTCTGAGGGACACGCTGATCCACCACGTGCACCCGCAAAGTTACAGTGCCTACCATTCCGTTGGCACCGGTGACTATCAGGGTGACGGAGCCAATAGTGTCCGCCACAGCCTGATTGGTGGCTTTCAGAGTGTACTTCCCGGTGGTTTTGTTAACCTCGAGGGTGACCCCCTCCGGCAGCACCTTGGTGTCGATTTCATATTTTTGGGGCTTGCCCGAGGGGTCGTTCACTGGCAAAAACCCGGTGACGGTTTCCCCTACGTTTGCCGTGATGGAAGCGTCCTCGGCCACACTAGGACTCCGGTCATCGGCCCGTTTCAGGTTCAAGCCGACATTCACCGAACATCCATGTGTGCAAGAAACCGTATCAGAATCGGTCACCACCACCCGCAGCTGCGGGAAGCCGGCGGTGCCCATAGTTGCCCCCACCAGTTTGCCGTTGCTATCCAACAACAGGCCGGAGGGGTTATGTTTTGTGTCCGCATTGGGAACCTGGTCGCGCCCCCCGGAAGTGGTGGCATCATGCCAAGTATCGTTATCGTTATCCCGGTATTGCAGTTTGTAACTGTAGGGTGAGACCCCGCCGGTAATGCCAGCCGCAGAACTCACGTCAAGCAGCGGATTGCCGGAAGTGTAGGTCGTTCCGCCCTGAGCAGTCGCAGACAGGGTATCTGTTGCCGCCTTGAGGTCAGTGTTGATGCGCAGCTGGAAAGTGACGGTAGTCGAGGAGCGTTCCGCCACGGTGCCGTCCTTACCCCGCAGGTAAACCTTGACGCTCACCCCACCTGGCGTGGTGGTTTCCAAAGGCTTGCCAGTGATTACACCATTGGCGTCCATGGTCAAACCGGCCGGCAAACCGGCAGCGCTGAAAGTGTAATTCGCGAAGTTCCCGGTGCCGCCCGACAGATAGGACTTTACGTTCTGCGGTCCGTAGCTCAATCCTTTCGTGCCATCGGGCAGGTCCGCGCTGGTTACGACAGGGGCGGGGTCGGTGTCTGCCACGATTTGAGGCAGCAGCGTCATCTTTAGCCAGCCCTCCGACCCGGTCAGGGTGGTCAGGGCTTTCACTTGGGGCAGGGTGTATTTGGCGCCGTTTAAGGTGCGGCCATTTTTGTCGGTGTATTTCACCTGCAGGTAATAGGTCGTAGCCTTGGACACGTTCGGGGTTCCGGAACAGAGAATAAATTTCCCGTCGCCGGAATTGTCTTTCGGCTCACAGCTGATCCCGCCAATACTGCCGGACACCAGATTATTGTCGCCGTCATACACCCCCAGAATTTCGGCATTAGCGTAGGTATTGCGAGGCAAAGTAGTACCGCTAACCGTCAATTCATTAGCCGAAGGTTCCCCACCGGAAACCCAAATCACAATGGGGGTTCCGTTCGCGTTCTGGTAGTCACTGCCACCAGAGCCGGTGGGCAGCTGGGCGCGCTGCAAAATCAAGGGCGAGCCGGGGTAAATCTCATACTTCATGGCGGGGGTGACCCCACCGTCCTCGTCGGTGGCTTTCACCCAGAAAACGGCGGATTTACCCGCTTGGGTGGTTCCGGTGACTTGGCCGGTCGCTGTATTAAACTTCAATCCGCTCTTAGCGTTGCCGTTACGCAGGCTCACCATCCCGTTCATGTCGGGCACGAGCGCGGTGCCACTGTTCCCTGGGTCAGTGTCGAACACCTGATAGGTGAAGTGCCGGCCTTGCCAATCCGGGAAGGGCGAAACCAAGCCGGAGTAGGGCACCCCGACGGCGGGAAACTTTTCCAGCGGGGAGTACTTGCTCACCTCAGAATCCTGGGTCCCCGGTTCTATCTGCGGTTTTAGACGCGGCTCGACTGTCCAAGGCAGATACTGCACTGACGTGTGCGAGTTGCCATCTTTGTCGGTGAAAGTGAATTTGACCCACAGCGAGTGAACCCCAGATTTTTCCGGCGTACCGCTAAGTGTGCAGCCGTTACCCGTGCTTTCCCGCTTCAAGTCGTAAGGTAGGGCATCTGTGGCGGCCGCGGTGTCAGTATTTGAAACCGCCTGGCAACCGGTGAGCTTAACCAAGTTATCAGCCGGTGCCTTCTTGGTGATTGTGAAGGTTCCCGGTGTGTTCGCCGCTCCCTTGTTGATTTCAAGTTGAATCGGCTTGTACAGGAAACTTTGCGAGGCCAACACCTGCCATTCGGGATGTTCAGTGACGGTTTCGGGTACGACATCGACCCAGTATTCCTGAAAAGTGTCGCCAGTCAGTTCCGTGTCAAAGGTCACCGACCCGCTGCCTTGACCACCTTGTGCTGTAAATGATTTGGACTCGATGGGGGTTCCCGAACCGTTATCGTTCAACGTTCCGGTGTACAGATGCGCCACCAGCGGGGTGTTTAGCGGCAACCGACTGTAATCCACTTGGACTTTATCCCCATAGAAGGATTGGGTGCCAGCACTCGACCCCAAACTTTCCCCGTGGGGCAGCAGCTGCATTTGCAGCGGCCGCAACAGTACCCGAACGTTATCCTCCCAGTGGGTGCCGGTCCAGCCCTGGTTGGCACTGCCGAGGATACCGTTAAGCGTGGTTCCCCAGCCATCAACCGCAGTGGGGAACGGACTCCAGTAGGCCATCCGCTTGGGCAACGGCTGCAGGCTTACGTTGTTTGACTCACAGGAGCCTTTGAACACCTGGAACTTCATGTTTTGTTTAACATCAACATCGTTGTTAAAGTAAATCGTCCAGTTAGGGGTTTTACCGTTATCTTCCGATGGGTCCAAGTTTGAAGTAGTGGTGCAGCGAGCCTCGACCCTGTTGTTTTTATCTTTCACTGCCGCGACCACTACGTAACCCCCTGCGGGGGTATTCGCCGGATAATCTGCGATGTTCGCTCGCCCCACGTAAGGGTTGCCGCCGCCCCTGTTAAGGGTTTGGTTTTCCCAACGCACATAGCCCTGCAGAGTCTTTCTCTTCTTGGCTGCCGGAGTGGCTCCAGGTGGTGAGGGAAGGGAAGGCTCGATAGCTACCCCGTTTCCAAGCAGTTCCTCTTGCGACTCCGCGACTTTAATGAGCCCGATATTCACCTGGGATACCTGGGTAGAGTTCCTGCCTACAGAAAGGAAACCCCACTGCATCATCTGGCTGGCAGTCCAGTTGAAATCTTTCCTGGTGGAGTAACCCTGGATGACCCCGCCGGTTCGCTCCGAGAAAGTCAGACGGTATCCAGGAACCTGTTCGGGGTTAATCCACACCTGGAGACGCTGGGCGTGGCCTTCGCCGGGGCGGAATTGTCCCAGTTCCCCGTTGTAATCAACAAAGTCGCGCATTTTGATGGCATAGTTCGAGAGCCGGTCAGTTTTTGATTTTGTTTCGTTAGAGGTGGTGGTGGTTTTGAAAATCGGTGACCACGCCCCATTATTGGCCTGGTAGCGGGCAAATACATGGATACCAGCAACGACTTTCTCGCCCTGATCATCAGTCGCGCCAGCGCGTTCCCCCGAGAGATAGGTAACGACTTTCCCGGTCACCACCCAGTTATCCTGCGGGGAAGCATCGGATTCAATCGGTTCGCGTCCCTTCATAATCCAAGTCGGCAGGTCAATTGCGCCGGGGAACGCGGAACGCTCCTCAGCCAGAGCCGGGGTAGGCAGAACCAGCCCCAACAGGGTCAAAGCCAACGCGGTGCCCGCGACAGTCAAACGACGCAAGATGCTCATCGTTCCCGCCCCCTTTTTCTTTAAAACTTAACTACTTCTCACACTACAGGTTTTATATCGGCACTGCGGGGAGAAATCTTAGGAAAAAGTGGAGTCGTTTTGGGACTGACCAGGATTTATTCAAAATCCACGACCACCGGAGCGTGGTCGGAGGGCTGTTCCCCATCACGTTCCGCAGTATCAATAAACGCGCCGGTCACACGGGAAACCAGGCGCGGAGTAGCCAAGGCGAAGTCGATTTTCATGCCTTGGTTACGCCGCCAGCGGGCCCGCTGGTAATCCCAGTAAGTCCAGCCGGGAGCGAATTGCCGGGTAATTTCGGTCAGATTTCCGGGCAAACCCGCAATGAGGTCATCGTGGAGGGTGACCGCGTCACCGACCGTGTCGGGGTCCAGGAGCTTGGCAAACACTTGCCGCTCCGGTTCGGAAACATGGGTCGCCCCGGCAAAGTCCGCCATGTCCCACACGTCCTCGTCACGGGGAGCCACGTTGAAGTCCCCCAGGTAAAGCCCCAAACTCTCCGGATCCGTGTCCAGAGTGCGAATCACGTGGGAACGCAGGGAATCGAGCCATTTTAACTTGTACTGGTAGTGAGGGTGGCCGACTTCGCGCCCATTGGGAACATAGAGCGACCAGCACTCCACCCCGGCCACGCGCACCCCCAACACTCGTGGTTCCAGCTGAGGCGGTTTGGGCGGGACAGAAAAGTACGGTTGGGCGATGGCACCGTAAAACTCGGTACCCAGCAGGTGAGCGCTAATCCCCTGGCGCACCGCCACCGCGACCCCGTTCCACTGATTCAAACCGTTAACAAACACCTGGTAGCCGGCGGTTTCAAAAGCGGCGGTAGGGAACTGATCGTTGCGGCACTTGATTTCTTGCATCGCCAAAACGTCGATGTGTTCGCGTTCCAGGAACGCCGTCACTCGATTCAAGCGAGTGCGAATCGAGTTCACGTTCCAAGTCGCTATACGCACCGTTACCTCCCTAAGAACCAGCGTTTCCAGTCTACCGAATTCCCATTTTCCCTGGGCAAGGATGACTACAATTGCTTTATGGAGAGCAAATTTGAAAAGGTCTGTGACCTGGCACGTGAACTCGCATTTCCCCCAGACTTTGCCTTCGGCACTTCCACGGCTTCGTATCAAATTGAAGGAGCCGTCAACGCCGACGGACGCCAAGAGAGCATCTGGGATGCTTTTGTCCACACCCCCGGCAAAGTCATTGATAACACCACCGGCGACACCGCTTGTGACCACTACCACCTGTTCAACCGCGATGTGGAACTGATGCGACAAGCTGGCCTGAAACACTATCGCCTCTCCTTGGCTTGGCCGCGTATCCTGACCGCGGCAGGGACACCGAACCAGGCCGGAATCGATTTCTATAACCGCGTCCTAGATGCCCTAGCTGAGGCAGACATCGAAGTCATGGCGACGCTGTATCACTGGGATTTGCCCCAAGCCATGCAGGAAAAGGGCGGCTGGCTCAATCCCGAGACCACCGCCATGTTCCTGCGCTACGCCCGGATTGCCTACGAAGCATTCCATGACCGGGTGAAACACTGGATTCCCATTAACGAGCCGAATGTCCACACCCTGCTCGGCCACGCTATCGGCATCCACGCTCCCGGTCTGACGCTTGGCTACCAGGCGCTTGGCGTGGGACACGCCTTGAACTTGGCTCACGGTGAGACAGTGCGGCTACTGCACGGTTTGGGTGCTCAGTCGGTGGGTTGCGCCCCCAACCATACCCCGGTCTATCCGGCCGACACAGAAAACCCGATGGACGTACAGATGGCCGGTCTCTATGACGCGATTTACAACGACTTCTTCGCTTCGGCCATGTTGAAAGGGACTTACCCGCAGGCGGTTCTGGACCTCATAGCCCAGGAGGTCAACCCCGAGACTGCTGCAACCATGAGCGAGCAGGTCAGAAACGCATGCGAGCCCCTGGAGTTTTATGGAATCAACTACTATGAACCGGCCGTAGTGGTCTCACGACTGCCCGGCGACGACACGCCTCCAACAGCCGCACCCGCGGCCGCACCCCCCTTGCACGCAGACAACGCCAATCTGTACGCGATGCCGGACGGTATCCCCTTCACGATTGAATCCCTAAAGATGGAGGACCGCACCAGCTTCGACTGGGCGATTTATCCTGCGGGACTGACCGAAATCCTGGTACAGCTCCGGGAACGCTACGGGTCGGCCTTGCCCCCAATCATTGTGACCGAGGGCGGTGCGGCGTTTACGGAAACCGTCACCACCAACGACTCCGGTCAAGCGCGGGTTCATGACCCGCGGCGTATCGACTACCTGGCCCGACACTTCCAGGCTGTCGCGGCGGCTCGCCAAGCCGGGGGAAACGTGGCCGGATACTATGTTTGGTCTCTGCTGGACAACTTTGAATGGGCCGACGGCGAAACCCAGCGGTTCGGGCTGATCTACACGGACTTCGACACCGCCGATAAGACCCGGATTCCCAAAGATTCTTATTACTGGTATCGAGACTTGATTGCGCAGGTACGCCAGCAATGAGCGCCGACCCCGCCAGCTCCGCACGCTCGGGACGCTTTCACGCCCAAGTTCCCGCCGACGCACCTCTGGAAAAACCCCGGCTAAGGTGGCGCGTCAGCGTTTCCGCAGCGAACCTCGCCGTCTATACGGCCTGGTTCGGACCTATCCAGGTACTGCTGGGGTTGCAAGCGGCCGCTGTCGCCCCGGACTATAAGGAATACGTGCTCTCGCTGGTCACCGGTGTCGGAGCTTTCGTCTCTGCCCTGGGTAACCCAATCTTTGGGGCGCTCTCTGACCGCACGACTTCCCGCTTCGGACGCCGTTTGCCCTGGGTATTTTGGGGAACAATTCTGGGGGCGCTGGCCTTGGCTTGGTTGGCATTTTCTCATTCGGTGTGGGCCATGGTGGTCGCTTGGGCGCTGGTACAAGCCTGCCTAAACGCTATGTACGCAGCCATCACCGCCACCGTCAATGACCAGGTGAAAGTGGAATACCGCGGTCAAATGGGCGGCTGGTTGGGAATGGGACAAACCCTCGGGGTCGTCGCGGGAACGGGGATGGCCTCCGCTTTCGGCAACCTGACCTGGGGATACCTGGCCTGCATCGCCCTCCTCATCGCTCTGGTGATTCCCTACCTGTTCACCGCCCACGACCGTTACCTCGTCGAGAAACCCGCGCCCTTCAATCTTTGGGCCTTCCTGAAACGATTTTGGGTATCCCCCCGGCGTTACCCCGACTTTGCCTGGACCTGGGCCAGTCGTTTCCTCATCAACCTAGCTAACTCCCTCTGCACGCTTTACCTGCTGTTTTACCTCATGGATGCGGTGGGCTACGCACATCCCGACTTCGGAGTATTTGTGCTCTCCGGCCTATACGCGCTGATGACCGTGGCGACGACCCTCGCCGGTGGAACTATCTCTGACCGGATGGGGAAACGCAAGCCCTTGGTGGCGCTCTCTGGCCTGACCATGGCACTATCGGGTCTCAGCCTGGCGTTCATCCAGACTTGGGAAGGCGCGCTCCTGGGGGCGTTTCTACTCGGGATAGGCTACGGTATCTATGTTTCCGTAGACTTTGCGCTGGTCACGCAGGTGCTACCGCCAACCAATGACGCGGCGCGCGACCTCGGAGTTATCAACATCGCGGCCGCTTTGCCTCAGGCGCTGGCTCCCCTGCTGGCCGCGCCGCTGGTAAAAGCGTTTCCGGATTACACCAGCGGTTATATGGCGCTATACATCTTCGCGGCCCTCATTGTGCTGGTCGGGGCCGCGCTGGTGTATAAGGTAAAGAGTGTGCGCTAAACAGTTCATACCCTGGCGATAATGTCGGCAATCGAGTCCACGACTTCGTTAGGCCGATAAGAGAAATTAGTGATTTCTTCGCGATCCGTGGAACCGGTCAACACCAGGAACGTATGCAGACCGGACTCTACCCCCGCCAACATATCCGTATCCATCCGGTCGCCAATCATGGCGGTTTCCTCGGAGTGGGCGCCAATCTTGTTCAATCCCGTGCGGAACATGACCGGGTTGGGTTTGCCGATAAAGTACGGATTCTTGCCGGTGGCGGCCGTAATCATGGCGGCGATTGCGCCGGTGGCAGGAATGGGGCCGTCCTTGGTGGGGCCGGTCATGTCAGGATTCGTGGCGATAAACTTGGCGCCCTTGTTGATGAGCTGCACCGCCGTGGCAATCTGGTCGAAAGAATACGAGCGCGTCTCGCCCAACACCACGTATTCCGGATCTGTGGAAGTCATGACGTAGCCCGCCTGGTACAGGGCGGTGGTCAAACCGGCTTCGCCCACCACATAAGCGCTGGATTTCGGGGACTGGGTTTTCAGGAAAGACGCGGTGGCCAGCGCGGAAGTCCAGATGCGTTCCTCGGGGACCTCCAGGCCGGAAGCCGCCAGACGTGCGGAGAGATCGCGAGGCGTAAAGATGGAGTTGTTGGTCAAAACCAGGTATTCCCGGCCCTTGTCCCGCAGGGCTTGCAGGAACTCAGCCGCACCTGGAATCGCCTTGGTTTCATGCACCAGGACGCCGTCCATGTCGGTCAGCCAGTACTTGACGGGTTTCATGACCGGGGTGATTTCCTTTTCCCGGTCCTCTTTCGTGCCGAAAGTCGCGTCCATCATCGCTTCAAGTTTGTCAGCTGTTTGGCTTTTCAATGTGTTCCCCTCAATTTACTTCGGTCCCCAGATTCTGGGGAGGCGACAGAACCCCCAACGCCGGAACACCGGCAAAGACTACCGGACGCGCCGGCTTTGGCAACTCAAACGTTCACTTATAAGGTTATGCAATAGAAGAATTTATTGCAATGATTGGGTGATTTTTGTGGCGAAATGGGCGCTGATTACGGGGGCTTCCAGCGGTTTAGGTGAGGAGTTTGCCTGGCAATTGGCTGCCGAGCCGCTCAACGTCGTACTGGTCGCCAGGCGTCAAGACCGTTTGGAGGCTTTGGCGCAGCGGATTCACACCACTCTGGGCGTCGAAACGGAAGTTTTGGTCGAAGATTTGTCCACCAAGGCCGGTCAGTATGCGGTCATTCGCCGCCTGCGCGACGACTCCCGCCCGGTCGCGGTGCTGGTCAACAACGCGGGTTTTGGTTTGGGGCAAACTTTTGTGGGCGGAAAGTGGGACCGCGAGGACGAAGCCCTAGAGGTGATGGTGCGGGCCTTGTGCCGGCTGACGTTTGAGGGCGCACAAGCGATGGGGTCACGTACCCATCGCCGCACACCCGGCAAAGTGGAACGGTTGTTACAAAAATTGACCGGTCAGCCCGCGCTGGGGAAAGCTTCGGGCGGCGGGGTCATCATCAATGTTTCCTCCGCTACCGCCTACACCGCTATGGGCACCTACGCGGCGATGAAGACGTGGGTGCGGTTCTTTAGCGAGGCTGTTTCTACCGAGCTGCGCGGCACCGGCGTATCCATCACCGCCGTGGCACCGGGACTAATGAAAACCGAGTTCCACCAATCAGCCCAGATGAACGCCTCAGTCTGGCCCGAATACGGCTTTGTCGACCCCGAAACAGTCGTCAGAGCCGCCATCGAAGCAGCTCGCCACCGCCGCGTCCTGGTCACCCCGACCGTTCGGTACAAAATCGCGATGGCGGGCGCGCGCCTGGCTCCCCGCTGGCTGATGCGCGCCCTGTTCAACTCCCGCCTATTCTCCCGGGCGCTGTGAGGTCGAGCCTCTCTTTGGGTGCAGTTTCTGGGGCTTTTAGTCTTTAGACCAAGCCAGTTTGCGTAACCGTTGGACGCTGAAGTTAGCGACATCTTCGGGTTCGCAAATATTGCGCCCCTGCGCAAAGACGCATACCCGGTCAGAGACTTCGAGGATTTCTTCTTCCTCAGAGGAAACTACCACTACCGCTACATTCTCTTGATGCGCCATGTCCTTGAATATGCGGTGAATCTCACCCTTAGCGCCGATATCCACGCCTTTGGTGGGTTCATCAAGCATCAGTAACTGAGGATTCAGCGCAATAGCCCGTCCCAGCAGAACTTTCTGTTGGTTTCCACCCGAAAGGCTGACCACAGGACCTTGAAGGTTACCCCGAATTTGGAGCCGAGCGAGGATACTCTGCATCGCAGAATCCATTTTTTTCAAACTCAGCCAAGTAAACTTACTAAATTGTTTCATTACAGGCAATGACGTATTTACGATTGGTGAAAGTTGCGGAACTATACCGTCCATTTTTCTTTCTTCAGTAACATAAACCAAACCTGCTTTTAATGAATCAATAGGTTTATGTCCTTGGAATGGTTGACCGTGAACAGAAATACTTCCACTCTCTATTGGATGCAATGTGCCCAGCGCGCGGAGGAATTCGGTTCTCCCCGAACCAATCAGGCCATAAATTCCAAGCACTTCTCCAGGATAAATATCGAGGTTAACACCTTTTAATACTGCGGAGCGAAGCTCCCTGACCTGTACTAACGGTTCGCTGCTGCCCCGCACTTCTGATAGTTCTGAAGCTGGCTCAGGTATGGTTTCCCTCTTTGGCTCCGAATCAATAAGGCTCGATGCATCCTCCCCGGCAATAGCCACCACCACGTCTTCGTGGGAAACTTCATTTACATTACCGTCAATACGTACTTTTCCGTCAACCAAAGCAACAATTCTGTCACAAATACGATATAACTCATCGAGCTTATGGTTGACGATTAGCACTCCGATATTGGATTGTTCTGCCAAGTTTTTAATATATTTCAAAAGGGAATCGACCTGCTCACCTTCCAGAGAGGTCGTTGGCTCATCCAATAGCAAGTACTTGATATTTTTAGACGTGGCGACAGCAATCTCCAAAAGTTGGCGCGTCGCCACAGCATAGTGGCCCAGGGGCGTATCAACGTTTACGTCGATACCGAAACGCTGTACCAGCTCTTTTGCCTGGCTGCGCATTTCTTCCTTTTTAAGCCCTTTCCAATCAGACTTTTCCCTTCCCAAAAAGACATTTTGCGCTACTGTCAGATTCGGCAACAACGACAGCTCTTGATAGACGGTCCCCACGCCCTTTGCCAGGGCATCTGCTGGTGAGGTAAAGCTAACTTCTGTCCCATCGATCAGCACTTGTCCGCTATCTGCACCATGAGCCCCCGAAAGGACCTTCAACAGGGTAGATTTGCCAGCGCCATTGTGACCCACCAAGCCAACAATTTCACCGGGATGAATTTTGATAGAGACGCCTGCGAGAGCAGGCACCGAAGAATAATATTTCGCAATATTTCGCGCTTCGAATACTTCCATCATCGCAGGCGTCTCCTTCCTTCTCGATGAAGGTTTACTGATTGGTTATTATTAGCCGACTTCACCGGGAGCGGGTGTTTGGCCCTTAGTGAACAACTTCAGGGGCCGAAGAATATTTTCTTCCACCTCACCTCCACCTATATAAGTCTTAATCTGCTGTACGGTACGACGACCGTAGTCTTCCGGTTCCTGAGCGACACAGGCAGGATAGGCATCGTCTGTCTGCATTTCAGACGCGCAGAATCCGTACACCTTAACATCCTTACCAGAGGCTTTGACCGCTTCCACAGCACCTTGTGCAGCAGGACCGGTGGACGCAAAGATTACGCTGATTCCGGGATTCCCCTGCAGCATCTCAGAGGTCACGTTTAATGAATCTGTGAGCTTCACGTTGCCATCGACTTCTGCTACCACCTTGGCGTTGGGATTTTTTGCAATAGCTTTCTTAAAACCTTCGTCGCGTTCTACCACTACGACCTCATCAGGTTCGGTGACAAAGCCGATTTCCATTGCGGTGTCGGCACCCAGATCTTTCATAATCTGCTCAGCCATCTGAGCTCCACCAGCTGCGTTATCGGCCCCCAAATACTGAATTACGGATGCCCCTTGTGCTTTCAAAGCATCGGGATCAGCCGAGATATTAACGGTAAACACCGGTACGCCCTTATCATTTGCGGCCTTGACAATAGCCGCGGCCGGTTCAGATTTAACCGGGTTCAGCGCCAAGGCACAGGGATTCTTACCTAGCATAGCTTGGGCTTGAGCCAGCTGATTGGCATCGTCGTCATTTGCAATTTGAACTTCGACTTTGAAGCCATTCTTGGAGCCCTCGTCCTCGAAGCCTTCCTTCATTGCTACGTAGTAGGGATTTGTCTGGTTAGGCAAAAGTACTGCCAAATAGGGATTGTCTCCCTTGCAGGCTGCAGGAATAGACGCCGCCCCATTATCCTTTTCGGAACTTGCAGAAGTTCCGGTATCCAGCGCATTGCTGCAGGCAGATAAAGCGAAGGCGGCAAGTGCTCCCACGCCTAAGGTTGCCAGAATTTTTTTCATTTCTATCCTTCTTTCAGTGAGGGTTGTGTTTTCTGATCATCTTTTACACTCGTTGAGTGTTCAAGCATTTTGTCTCCTTGTGCAGGAGAATCTGGAGTCGTTGCGGAACCGCTAGGTTTCATAAAATGCTGAAGCAAACGGCGTATCGAGAAGCCTCGGCGATTTGTGTCAATAAGCACACCAATCAAGATAATTACGCCAATAACCAAAGGTTGCCAGTAAGAAGACACTCCTATGACATTCATGCCGTTTGAGACCTCGGCGATGAGCAGCGCTCCCAAAAAAGCACCGGGAATTGAGCCGACCCCGCCAAAAAGTGAAACCCCGCCGACCACAGCAGATGCGATTGAATAGAACTGTTCAGTTCCAGAACCTGCCGTGGGATACCCCACCATCAGACGCGAAGCGGTGATGATGCCGCCACAAGCTGCAGTCACACCTGAGATTACGTAAACCAAGACAGTAATCTTGGCAACGTTAATACCAGCCAACCGAGATGTTGCCGGATTGCCACCAACTGCATAAATATGTACGCCAGTGGCGGTATGTCGAAGGAACAACGCACAAAGGACAGCTGCAATCAACACCATAACTACAGGTATCGGGATTCCAAATAGACGCCCGCGTCCGAAAATCGCAAACATGGGGTCTGAAACGGTAACCGATTTCGCGTCGGTGAGAATCTTCGGAATCGACGCCGAAATGCCAAAAGTTGCGAAGGTGACGATAAAAGGCGGCATCTTGCCCCAATACACCATCGCTCCGTTGAACAGTCCCACACCAACACCGACAAGTATGGCGATGAGAGCCGCTGCCCACCAAGGAACGCCGGATTGCATCGCCATTGCTGCGATGACCCCGGTCAAGGCGATGTTAGACCCTACAGACAGGTCGATACCACCTGTTAGCAGTACAAAAGTTTGACCTAAGGCCAAGAACAACACCACAGAACCATTGAGGAATAGCACTTCAAGGTTATCTAAGGTGCGAAAAGCCGGGGATATGATACCCATGATGATACCCACAGCCAGGACCACCCCGGCAACTCCCAGCTCCTGCGGTAGACGAAATTTTTTCATCTCGCTTACTCCAATTCTAACTGTGTCGTATCGGCGTAAAGGCCATTGACTTCTTGATAGCGTTCCATAATAAAAGGTTGCGATTGCGCGGTATATGAGGAGGTCAACCGGGGCGACCAGACGGGTGGACGAGTCCCTCCGTTGAGAACCCAAGCGGCCTGGCGTGCGGCGCCATCGGCCACGTATTCCCCAGTCTCCGGTATTGTGACCTTTACCCCTAAGACAGACGGGGCAATACGCCTCACTGCCTCAGACTTTGCCCCACCGCCAATTAGGGAAACTGCGTTGACTTCCACGCCTAATCTCTTGAAGATTTCGAGGCCGTATCCCACTAGGCACAGCATCCCTTCCACTGCCGATCGAGCAATATTTGACGCGGTCAAGTTATCTCCTCGAATGCCCAAGAGAGAGCCGGTAGCTAACGGCGCATTCGGAGTACGTTCGCCGGTGAGATAAGGAACCATCACCAAACCTTCAGACCCTGGAGGTGCGCTCAGTGCAAATTCAGAAAACCTCTCATAATTGACGCCTAAGGCCGCCGCCGTAGTATCAAGCACTCGAGACGCGTTGAGCGTGCACACCAACGGAAGGTAATTGCCGGTTGCATCAGCGAAACCAGTAACTTCACCGATTTCATCACAGGTGGGTTTTTTCGAGACTAAGGAGACGACACCTGAGGTACCCAGAGAAATGATGACATGACCAGGTTTCTGGTCAAGACCAAGAGCAGCTCCGGCGTTGTCCCCAGCTCCGGGACCAACAAGCATTTCATGGCCTAGCACACTGAACTCCCCGACAGGAGTATGGGGACCGAGAACTTTCGGAAGAACCAAGTCTGCGCCGGATTTGCCTGCAGCTAACTCCAAAATGTCAGGTAAGTAGACATTTTCCACCGGGTCAAAGTAGCCGGTGCCCGATGCATCTGACCTATCAGTCACCAAATCCGTGATTTTGTTCCTCTTGGTGATTTTCCAGGTCAGGTAGTCATGAGGAAGGGCGATAGCACGAGTTCGGGAGAGATTTTCCGGTTCGTTCACCGCGAGATGACGCAACTTACTGACGGTTAGCGATGAAACCGGTACTGAACCCGTCTTTGCCACCCAGGCTTTCCGTCCTGCAGTATCATCCCCCCGCCCTAACTCTGTGATTAAGTCCTTGGCGTCAGCTCCCGCGCTGGTATCATTCCAGAGCACAGCATCACGAACGACTTCACCGTTTTCATCCAAAGTAACCAGACCATGCTGCTGACCCGCTACTGAAATAGCGCAGATATCTTCTAAGCCTCCAGCCTGCTGTACCGCTTCGTCGAAGGCCCGCACCCAAACCGCAGGATTGACTGTGGTCCCGGTACGATGAAAAGCCATTCCAGAACGCACCAGTACACCGGTGTCAGCGTCACGAATCATGATTTTGCATGACTGTGTCGAGGAATCTACTCCTGCTACCAACCGGTTACTCACGTTCCACCTCATCGTGTCACTAGACTCTGAGCATCGCCGCCCAGAGCTGCCTTTGTTGCACTATGCACGTTAGCACCTTCTGGCAAATCCTGTCAAGCGTCTTTTATAACTTTTTCTAAACACGAGATTTACCCAATTTTTCCCTGAGTTTAGGGTTGATTCCCTGAAAAGGTTTTGGTTTCACTCACAAACAGTGTGAAAAAACCCTCCCTCGCCAGGATGTTAAGTTGCTTTTAGCAACTAACACTCTTTGAATCTGAGTGGAGAAAGACTAATTTGGGATATGATTGTCCCAGATGACAAGGGAGTCAACTTGAGTAGAGCAGCCAAATCGAAACAAACGTCCTTGCAGTCCTCGGATCACGAAGTCCCCGGAATGCGGGCGGAATCCTTGCGTAATCACAATCTGCAACTGCTGGCCAATCGCATCGTTACCGGCTCTGAAGTCATGTCTCGAGCCGACCTTGCAAATGAGACAGGGCTCAACCGCTCAACTGTAACCAGGCTCATAGAACGTCTCATCGACTTCGGCATCATCAAAGAAGGCTCTACCCGAATCGGACCTTCCGGCCGACCTTCCATTATGTTGACTCCCGCCAGACGTACTCACGGGAGCATTGGAGCCGAAGTTGGTCAAGATTACATCTGTGCCTGCGTGATGGATTTGCGCGGAAACATCATTGCCGAACAATTTGACCAAGTTGACGTGCCCGCCTACTCACCTCAGAGCACACTTGGAAAACTTGCATCTATGGTGAACGAGTTAACTACCCAGATACAACGCTCTGGTTTGTCTCTGTGCGGGATTACCTGTGGATTCTCGGGAATTATTTCATCCTCAACCAGTAACTTGCACATGTCGCCTCATTTGGGGTGGAGAAACATTGATTTGGAGAACAACTTCCGCTCGAAGCTCAATACCCAGGTACCGGTTGACTACCAGAATACAGCAAATCTTTCTGCGTTAGCCGAGAGTATAGCTCGGCAAAAAACAGGGCAGGAGCTCAGTGATTTTATTTTTATTTCTCAAAATAGCGCAATCGGTTCTGCTCTGGTACTCGATGGAAAAGTTTCTTCGGGGTTGCATGGATGGGCCGGTGAAATTGCACATATCGCAGTCAGCGATGAAGATCGGCCCTGCGATTGTGGAGCAGTAGGTTGTTTAGACGCGTATATAGACAAAGAGAATCTTCTGGACCGAGCCGGCTTACCAGCAAATTCACCGTGGGAACAACTATTTGCGAGCTTACACAAGGGCAATTCCCAAGCGACCGAAGCGGTAAGGCTTTGTGGGATATATCTGGGACGCGCTCTATCCACCTATATCAACCTGGTTGATGTCACCACCATTGTCCTGGGCGGAGTGTTGAAAAAATTACTTCCCTATTACGAAGACGCACTTCGCGATGAACTTACCCGTCGCGCATTGTGCTCTAAGTGGATGGAAATCAACTTACAAGAATCAATTGTTAAGGAAGGTTCTTCTCTGCAGGGTGCGGCTTGGAATTCCTTGCTGCACTTCCTCAGTGCCCCAGAATCTTGGCAATGTCCTACCGATATTGCCTTGTCTTATTTCCCGGTTGATGAAACACCGACAACTTTCATCGACTGAGGCAAAATTACGATCGAAATCGAGTATTCGTTTCTCCTCGTGATTCTCATCTGCATAAAAAGGAGGGGAACCCGGGCGGGCTCCCCTCCGTAAGACAGACGCGGTTTACTTCATCTTGGTCCCGACCGAACCCAGACGCTCGCAAGCCTCGACAACGCGCGCGGCCATCCCGGCTTCTGCCGCCTTGCCCCAAGCACGCGGGTCGTACTGCTTCTTAATGCCGACTTCGCCGTCAACCTTCAGCACGCCCTCGTAGTTCTTCATCATGAAGTCCACGACCGGACGAGTGAACGCATACTGGGTATCGGTGTCAACGTTCATCTTGATGACGCCATTGGCTACCGCGGTGGCGATTTCCTCGGCAGAGGAGCCTGAGCCGCCGTGCATCACCAGGTCGAACGGGCGGTTGCCGGCATTGAAGTGCGCGCCGACTTCCTCCTGAATGGTGCCCAAGAGTTCGGGACGCAGCTTGACGTGGCCCGGCTTGTACACACCGTGGACGTTGCCGAAGGTCAAAGCGGTCAGGTACTGGCCGTTTTCGCCCAAGCCCAGCGCTTCGACAGTCTTAATGCCGTCCTCGGTGGTGGTGTAGAGCTTTTCGTTGATTTCCCCGACAACGCCGTCTTCTTCGCCGCCGACGACGCCGATTTCCACCTCGAGGATGGTCTTGGCCGCGGCCGCCTTGGGCAACAGGCGCTTGGCAACTTCGAGGTTCTTTGCCAGAGGAATGGAAGAACCGTCAAACATATGGGATTGATAGAACGGTAAACGGCCGGCCTTCACTTCCTCGATTTCCAGGTCGATGAGCGCTTCAGTCCAGGAGGCCAGCTTGTCCTCGGTGCAGTGGTCGGTGTGAATAGCCACGTTAACCGGGTAATTCTGAGCAACTTCACGAACATAAGCCGCCATAGCCAGCGAACCCGCCACGCGATCCTTAATCGTTGAGCCAGACCAGTATTCCGCACCGCCCACGGACACCTGAATGATGCCGTCAGATTCGGCTTCGGCGAAACCACGCAGGGCAGCGGTCAGCGTCTGCGAGGAAGTCACATTGATAGCCGGGTAGGCGAACTTGTTTTCCTTGGCGCGCTTCAGCATTTCCTTATAAACTTCGGGGGTTGCAAGAGCCACAATTATCTCCTTTTATATAGCGTCGGTTTGTCTGATGACGTGTTCCATTCTTTCACTTTTGCTCGCAGTTTTCGCGTCTTTCGCGGATTTCCCAGCCTGGTTTTACCGAAGAAAAGCTGGAGGGCAAAAGTCAATTGGCCCTAGCACAAGGGAGGTTGCGGCGGCGCGGCCGGACAGGCGGGTTGGTTCTAAGGAACGTTATGCCAGTCCCAAGTCCGCTAGACCCAGCGCCGCAAAATAAGGATAGCCGGCAGCTTCGATTTTTTCTTTCGCCCCGGTGGCGCGGTCGACCACTACCGCCACAGCGACGATTTCAGCGCCCGCATCCTTCAAGGCTTGGGCAGCTTGAAGGGGCGAACCGCCGGTGGTCGAGGTGTCCTCCAGGACGACGACACGCTTACCCGCCACTTCCGGGCCTTCAATCTGGCGTTTCATGCCGTGGTCTTTCGCTTCTTTACGCACCACGAAAGCATCGAGGCTCAAGCCTCGGGCCGCCGCTGCGTGCAGCATCGCCGTGGCGACCGGGTCAGCGCCCATCGTCAACCCGCCCACCGCGTCGATTTCCGAAACGGGGAACCCATTTTCTTCCAGCAAATCCAGCATGACATGGCCAATCAGCGGGGCGGCCTCGTGGTGCAAGGTAGCGCGGCGCATATCGACATAAAAGTCCGATTCTTTGCCCGATGCCAGAGTAACTTTCCCGTGGACCACGGAAAGGGTTTTCACAAGTTCAGCGAGTTTTGTCAGCTGCGGATCATTCTTTTTCACGCTTTAAGCATAAAGTGTAAAGCGTGGATGAGAGCAATAAACCGGTGGATAGTCCTGCAGACCCGGCAGAGTTAGCGCCTGGAACGGTGGGGGTGGGTCCCTGGCCGACTGATCAGCCTCTGCCGGTCGGTCCCCAATATGACCCGGAGTTGCTGCGGGACGGCGACGCGCGCAATGTGCCGGACCACTACCGGTATTGGAAGCAGGAGGCCATCAGGGAAGATTTGGACCGATTGTTACAGTCTGGACCGGGGGAACCCACGCTGGAAATCGCGATTGAGAACGTGGGTCACGATTTCAATACCGGATCCATCATCCGCACCGCGAACGGCCTGGGAGTGCGCCACGTCCACATCGTGGGCAGGCGGCGGTTTAACCGGCGCGGAGCAATGGTTACGGACCGCTACCTGCACCTGCACTACCACCCGGCGGTACGGGATCTAGTGGCGTACGCCGCCCAGCAGGAACTCACGTTAGTGGGGATGGATAATTTCCCCGGCGCCGAACCGCTAGAAACCGTCGTGCTGCCTCCGCGCACCCTGATGGTTTTCGGCGAGGAATCACAGGGCCTGACCCCTGCCATGCAAAACGTTTTGGAACGATTAGTACAGATTACGCAGTATGGTTCGACCCGGTCACTAAACGTGGGCCACGCGGCCGCCATCAGTATCTGGGCTTGGCGGCGCACCTATCCGCCACGTCCCGCCAGCCCCGCAGACTCGTAGTTCGCCAGGATGCACCCCGAAAATCCCGCACCTCACTGTTGCGCCAAGAGAGCAAGCTCGCGAATCTGGGCGTTGAGGTCGGGCCACAGCGCCTTGTGAACCGGACCAAACTTTTGCGCACCCAGGAACGCGCCCGCCGTCCCGGCCACGCGGTCCACCCAGATGAACGACCCCGACTGCCCGAAGTGGCCGATGACCTCCGGGGGGAAAGACACCGGCAAATAGTGTGGCGACTTCACGCCGTGCAACTCCACCCCGGTCGCCCAGAGATTGTCCTTCTGCGGTCCGTATCCCGGCAGCAGTCCACGCAGTCCGGGATGCTGCGGAGCGCAAAACCCATCAAGGTCACGCTCGGTAAAGCCGAGAACTCCCGCTTCGGGGCTTAACAGTTCCCCTGCTAGGCGTGCCAGGTCGCTCACCGGGCCCACCGCACCCCACGCCGGAGAGCGTGATAAAACTGTACCGTTCATTCCAAGAGGTTCCAAGACCGTTTCTCGCACCCAGTCCGCCCACGGTTTGCCCACGGCCTTTTCCGCTATCTCCCCGGCCAATTCGAAGTTGTAGTTCGAGTAGATTCGCTTGGTAAACGGCGCAATTGCGCGCGCATCGGGACGAGCAATCCCGAACTCTACCCCCAGGCGAGGTTGGCCAGGCGCGGCCATCGGTGCATCAAAAGGCAGACCGGAACAGTGCGAGAGCAAGTCCACCAGCTTCACTTCCGCAGCCGCCGGGGAGCCGACCAAGGTGTGTAAAGACAGCGCGGGCGCGGCCAGGGATTGACGCCAAAATGCCACTGCGACCAAGAACTTGGTGACCGACATCCAGGGAAAAGGCCGGTTGAGGTCCGCCGGGTCGGAAGCAGCTGTCCACACGTAGACATTCCCGCTGGATTGACGCGACAAAACCGCTAAGGCATAAGGAAAGTTAAAACCCCGGCGTGCCGGCAGGTGCGCCACCTCGAGAGACCCGAATGCTACACTCATCAGTTTTTGACCGACCGATACAAATTAATGAATCCAGCCGGACTCCCGGTAGTGCAACAGCAGTTCCTCCTGATACTCAGGCAGGAACACCGAGAGGAAATAACGCGACAGTTCCTCCGCCGCGTCGAATTCCCTGTCATAAAGCCAATGAATCATGATGCCGTTATAAACGGCGGCGTGAATTTCCGCTAAATGAGTCGGATCTTCTGTGGCGGCGACTTTGCCGTCCTGCTGTAGGCGAGACCAAACCCGCTTTAAAACGCTAAGCAAACGTTCAGAGCGGCGCATGTAATGATCATGGGCGGGATGAATCTCAGACGAGGCTTCCACCATCATCATGCATTCCACTTCGATAATCATGGGATTTTCGTTCAGGCGTGAGGTGACCTCTAACAAGGTGTCCAAAACCGGCAACGCGTCTAACTTTTCAAGGTTATCCAGGTCAAAACCAACCTGCGTTTCGTAGCGCTGCACCACGCTCATTAAGAGAGCCTCTTTGGAGGGAAAGTGGTAGATGACCCCGGGATGCGAAATGCCTACGTGACGGGCGACGTCACGCAGAGACATACCGTGATAGCCGACCTCAGCGAGTAAATCAACAGCCGCGTCCAGGATTGCTTCACGCCTTGCTAGGCCCGATTGATAGGGGCCGCGCTCCCGTTTTTCCGCAACCATAACCTCTCCCGCTGGTAAACCAACACTTTAAATAGATATTCCCAGTAAAATGCCAGGAAACTCACATCTAATCCTAACTTACCACCCGGTAAACTTCCACGTTTTGAGACGCGGTCTCCAGGTAAAAATTACCTCAAGGCGGCGCAAAATCACATCTGCACCGCCTTGAACAGGTAATTTATCGGATTATTGAGGGTTTTTCACCCGCAGCTCCAGCCGATATTGATCTGACATTGGTCCTGTCAATTCACTCAAATCCCCAGATTTTATTAAATCGGTGGGGCTGAAATCGGGCATATCCACGACCACTGTAGAACCGGGAGCGACATCGCCCGCCAGCAGCTTTTCCGCCAGCTGGTCGCCGATTTCACGCTGTATCAGACGGCGCAGCGGACGCGCTCCGTAAGTCGGGTCGTAGCCGGTTACCGCCAGCCAGGACCGCGCCGCCTCGGTGACCTCGAGGGTCAGCTGCGTTTCCGCCAAGCGCGCCGTCAGCTGGTGAATCTGAATGTCGACAATCTGTTCCAGGTCCTCGGTGGAAAGCGCCTCAAACATGATGGTTTCGTCCAGACGGTTTAAGAACTCCGGCTTGAAAGCGGCACGCACCAAATCCAAGACCTGGCGGCGCGCCTCAGCATGGTCAGCCGCGCGATCCATCAGGAACTGGGACCCCAGATTCGAGGTCAGCACCAGAATCACGTTGCGGAAATCAACCGTGCGACCCTGGCCGTCAGTCAAACGACCATCGTCCAGGACCTGCAGCAAAATGTCGTACACATCCGGGTGTGCCTTTTCGACCTCATCGAGCAGCACCACCCCGTAGGGGCGCCGCCGCACGGCTTCAGTCAGCTGGCCGCCTTCCTCGTAACCGACATAGCCCGGAGGGGCTCCAATCAGGCGTGCGACCGAGTGCTTCTCACCGTATTCACTCATATCAATGCGGGTCAAAGCCTTTTCGTCGTCAAATAGGAAATCGGCCAGAGCTTTAGCCAGCTCAGTCTTGCCCACCCCGGTAGGACCGAGGAACAGGAAAGAACCCGTGGGACGATTCGGATCAGACACGCCGGCACGCGCCCGGCGCACCGCGTTCGCCACCGCCCTCACCGCGGCCTTTTGCCCGATGAGACGCTGTCCCAGGTATTCCTCCATGTGCAGCAGCTTCTCGGATTCACCCCGCAGCAGCTTGCCGACCGGAATCCCCGTCCAAGCCGCAACCACTTCCGCGATTTCGGCAGCATCGACTTTCTCGGCAATCATGGGACCTTCCTCAGCTCCATTGATGCCCGCAGAACCCAGTTTTGTACTGTCCGTTACAGAATCTGGGGAATCTACGGAGGCTTGCCCCGCCGAACCCTCGCTCGACGAGTCACCTTCCGCGGCCGCAATCTGGGCTTTAATCGCTGGAATTTCGCCATTTTGCAGGCGGCCTGCGTCCTCCCAACGCCCCTCGCGCATGGCTTGTTCCAAAGCCGTATTCAGTTCGTCCAACTTCACACGCAGTTCACCGACCCGGTTGTGACCGGCCTTTTCGGCTTCCCACCGCAGATTCAGCCGGTCCAGATGAGCCTGCTTTTCATCCAAGCTGGCCTGCAGTTGCGCCACCCGCCCCGCGGTCGCCGGATCGGAGCGATCCGGGTCGGAGGCGTTCAAATAAGACAGCTCCATATTGACCCGCTCGACTTCGCGGCGCAGGGAATCGATTTCCTCCGGGGAAGAATCCAGTTCCATCCGCAGCCGAGAAGCCGCCTCGTCAATCAAGTCGATAGCCTTATCTGGCAGCTGACGCCCGGAAATATAGCGATTAGAAAGCTGCGCGGCCGCCACCAATGCCCCGTCCGCGATAGTCACCTTGTGATGGGCTTCATATTTCGGGGCAATGCCGCGCAAAATCGCGACGGTGTCCTCCACGCTGGGCTCCCCCACGAACACGGTTTGGAACCGGCGTTCCAAAGCCGGATCCTTTTCGATGTGTTCGCGGTATTCGTCCAAAGTCGTGGCCCCCACCAGGCGCAACTCACCGCGCGCCAACATGGGTTTCAGCATATTCGAGGCATCCATCGAACCTCCGCTGGCTCCCGCCCCGACCACGGTGTGAAGCTCGTCAATGAAGGTCACCACTTCGCCCTCGGCGTTCTTAATTTCTTCCAGTACCGCCTTAAGGCGTTCCTCAAACTGGCCACGGTATTGCGCCCCCGCCACCATCGCAGCCAAATCGAGGGCAATGAGGTGCTTGTGCTTTAAGGAATCCGGCACGTCTCCCGCCACGATACGCTGCGCTAAGCCTTCCACCACAGCGGTTTTACCCACGCCGGGTTCCCCGATGAGCACCGGGTTGTTCTTGGTGCGCCGGCTGAGTACCTGGATAACGCGCCGGATTTCGGCATCGCGCCCAATGACCGGGTCGAGTTTGCCGTCCATAGCCCGCTGGGTCAGGTCGTCGCCGTATTTTTCCAGCGCCTTAAACGTGGCTTCGGGGTTCGGGGAGGTCACTTTGGCGTCTCCGCGAACCTTTTTAATGACTTGGCGCAGTTTTTTGTCGCTCGCTCCCGCATCGCGCAGAATCTTGCCAGCTTTGCCTTCGTTGTCCGCCAACCCCAACAGCAGGTGTTCGGTGGAAACGTAATCATCGCCCCGCTCTTGGGCTTTCGTGCCAGCCGCACTGATGACATTTAACATAGCCTGGGAAGGCTGCGGTTCCGCCACTGATTCGCCGGTCGCTCCCGGCAAAGACGCAAGTTCACGGCGCACTTCCCGGCCGATTGCGTCGGCATCGGCCACACTGCTGAGGACCTCGAAAGCAATCCCCTCACGGTCCTCCAGTAACGCAGACAACAGGTGTATCGGTTCCAGCATGGCGTTGCCAGCCGCCCCCGCGGTACGCAGTGCCGTCGCCAGAGCCTCCTGAGACTTGGTCGTAAATTTTTGGTCCATAGATATCATTCCCTTTCGCCATTCGGCACTTATATAAACAGCATTTGCGGGCGGCGCATTCCGCGATAGAAAAGTAAAATCTGGGTTTTCACTCTCTGCGTAATTTGGTCAATTCCCTTCCGCGCTCCGGTGAAGTCTGATAGAAAAGAATTACCAATTTCAGTTTTTAAACAAGAAGGAGTTCTCATGGGTTTTGAAGATTTGACTGGCAAGGCTAAGGATTTGGGTGACAAAGCCAAGGACGCCGCTAAAGATTTGGGCGATAAGGCCAAAGACGCGGTGGACGCCGCCAAGGACGCGGTGACTTCCGAGGAAAAGACCGACAAGGTTTTGGACGACATTGCCGGCGCTGCCAATAAGGCTACCGGCGGCAAGTTCGCGGACAAGATTGACGCTGCCCGCAATGCTGCTGACGACAAGTTGGGCGGCAAGTAAGGCCTCGAATGTTGGCTTCGTAATCCCTGATTAAGAGGATTATTCCGGGGGACGCTGGGGATACCGGCGCCCCCGCGGTTTTTAACCGAAAGTGCGGGATAACCAAGCAAAGCCATTCACTCCCACACCCCTATTGACCCCACACCACCAGGGCACCCGACTGGGAGGACATTTCCAGAGGGAAACCGAGTGATTGGGTTTTTTCGGGACGCTGCCCGCGGTTCAGTTTGGTGACTTCACCGCTGGAAGAGGCGGCAAAGACCCGGTTCTGCCGGTTGGCCGCCAGAGCGAGCGCCGCGTTTTCCGCTTCGAGTTCATCCACGCGCCGTTGCAGAGCCATGATGCGCCGAACCCCCTCCAGGTTCACACCCTCCCCTTGAGACAAAGTTTGCACCTGGTGCAGCCGAGCCAAGTCCCGCAGCGAGTAGCGCCGCCCGCCCCCGCCGGTGCGTCCCGGAACCACCAGACCCATCCGGTCATATTGACGCAGGGTCTGCGGGTGGATACTCATCAGTTCGGCTGCCTGAGACACCCGGAATCGGGGTTTAACCCAAACTTGCTGAGCCTCCACCTCGCTGAGCCCCCCAGCGCCTCGAGCCCCACCGAATTCTTTGGTCAGAATCGTCTCGACCAGCCGCCGATTGTTGGAATACAGCAGCGACAGGGCCGCGTTCATCTCATCGATTAGGCTCATGACACCTCCTAAAGCGCGACCTTCCGATCCAACTCGGCACGCGGATCAGCGCTGCGAGTCGCCGCCGCGAAATCATCGACGGCTTTCTTGGCAGCTCGCGAGAGCTTTTGCGGCACAGCGACCTGCACCGTCAAGCGCAGATTCCCCCGCCCCTTCTTAGTGTGCAGGCCGTATCCGGGAATGCGGATTTCCTCACCAGATTGTGTACCGCTAGGTACATTAACTTTCACGGTCGTGCCATCTGGCAGCGGCACTTCAATGAGCGCCCCATTGACGGCCTCCGCAAAGGTAATCGGCAGGGTAAACAGCAAATCCTTGCCGTCCAACTGCAGGAAAGGATGCGGGGAAACATTGCAGGTCACCACCAGGTTGCCCGGTTCGCCGCCGTTAACGCCCGGCTTGCCCTTACCTTTCAGACGAATCTTTTGCCCGTCCCGAACCCCCGGAGGAATCCGCACACTAATTACCTCACCGTGCAGCTTGAGGCGAATGGTGGCGCCGTTATAAGCCTGTTTAAAGGTCAGCTTCGTGGAAGCCGTGAGGTCGGCACCGTCTTGCGCACGGAAGGCGAACTTACGTGCCCCCGCATTGGGCGCCCCGGCACCATAACTAGGCTCAGCCGCGGGCCGGGCTCCTCCCGGATAACCGGAAAAACCCTGCCCAAAACCGGTGTAGGACGCACCCGGACCCGCTCCGTCAGCGCTATCCGCGTAGCGGGTGAACGTGTTGAGAATATCGCTCAAATCCGGTCCGGTTTTGCCGTAAGTGGTACTGCCCCCGCCGTAGCCGCCAGAAAACATCGCCGAAAACACGTCCTCGAAATCGGAGGCGGAACCGTGACGGGAACCCCCGGCCCGAAATCGGGGACCGCCAGAGGCCATGGCCCGCAAGGCATCGTACTTCTGACGCTGTTCAGGATCGGAGAGAACCGAGTATGCCTCACCGATTTCTTTGAATTTTTCCTCGGCAGCTTTATCGCCGGGATTCTGGTCTGGGTGATATTGACGCGCGAGCTTGCGATAGGCCTTTTTCAGGTCTTTATCCGTCACGCCCTTCGATACTCCCAGGACCGCGTAATAGTCCTTATCAATCCAATCATTGGTGCCCATCGCTTACCCCCTTTCCATTTTCTTGGTTCACGATTCACGCCTCAGAAGGTTGGTCGGGAGAGGAGTTTTTCTCAACTCCCACCACCACCATGGCAGCGCGCAGGACCCGTTCGCCCATCAGGTAGCCCGGCTGCGCCACCGCGTCGATGACGTGTTCCCCATCGTCATCTGAACCCGGTGCCATTTGAATGGCCTGGTGCAGATTTGGATCGAAGGTGTCCCCGACCGCCCCGTAGCGCTTGACTTTAAACCGGGTCTGTAACGCGGATTCCAATTTCGTCGCCACCGCGCCAAACGGACCTTCCAGATCCCCGTGCTGGCGAGCCAAATCGATGTCGTCCAACACGCCCATCAGGGCATCGACCACCGAGGCAACCCCGGCTTCCTGCTGCTGGGGAATCTCCGCCTTGGTGCGTTTGGCGTAGTTGCTGTACTCCTGCTGGAGGTTATACAAATCCGCCCGCGCCCGCGCCAAATCGTCCTTGACCTGATCCAGCTCCTGATTCAGAGCCGCGATGCGGTCCTCTTGCGCCTGAGCCAGCTCGCTGGTCAGTTCATCCGCTTCGCCCGAGGCGGGTTTGTCGCCCGCCTGAGCCGCCCCCCCGGCCTCGTGACCAGCAGAGTCACCGGGGGAAGCGTGGCTTGGCGCGGAATAGTCCGCCGCGGATTTCGCCTTCTTGCCTTTCTTGGAGCCCGACTTGGCTTTGGCCTCAGTCTCCGCAGACTTCTGTGCCTCACTGGCCTTTTCGGCTTCGTGAGCAGCGGCTTTATCGAAGTCCTTTTGAGCTTCGGCATACGCCTTGCGGGCTTCTTGACTGAGTTTGTCTTCGCTCACTTGTTACCGCCCTCATCGTCTTCATCGATGACTTCAGCATCAATCACTTCGTCATCATCGTTGGAGGCGGTGTTGGTTTCGGCAGAAGCACCGTCTGCCGGCGCCGACTCGTTTTCCTGCGCGTGGGCGTAGAGAGCCTGACCAATGGCCTGGGCCTTTTCCTCCAGTTCGCTCATCGCTGTCTTGATAGCCTCGATGTCCTCACCTTCGTTAGCCTTCTTAAGGTGTTCCAAAGATTCCTTCACCGGAGCCACCACGTCTTCAGGCAGCTTTTCAGCGTTGTCCTTCAGCAGTTTCTCAATGCGGTAAACGGCCTGTTCAGCGCCGTTACGCACCTCGGCTTCGTCGCGGCGCTGCTTATCTTCGGCAGCGTGAGCTTCGGCTTCCTTAATCATGCGGTCGATTTCGTCCTTCGGTAGGGACGATCCGCCGGTGATGGTCATGGACTGCTCCTGACCGGTGCCGCGGTCCTTTGCCGAGACGTGAACGATACCGTTGGCGTCAATGTCGAAGGTAACCTCGATTTGCGGCAACCCGCGCGGCGCCGGAGCAATGCCGGTCAGTTCAAAAGTTCCCAGCGGCTTGTTGTCGCGGGCGAACTGACGTTCCCCTTGGTAGACCTGAATCAGCACGGAAGGCTGATTGTCCTCAGCGGTCGAAAAGACCTCGGAGTGCTTGGTCGGAATGGCGGTGTTGCGCTCAATCAGCGGAGTCATAATGCCGCCCTTGGTTTCGATACCCAAGCTCAAGGGGGTCACGTCAATGAGCAGAACGTCCTTGCGGTCGCCTTCAATCACGCCCGCCTGGAGAGCTGCCCCCACCGCCACGACCTCATCGGGGTTCACACCCTTATTCGGCTCGCGGCCGCCGGTCAGCTCCTTGACCAGCTCGGTTACGGCGGGCATCCGGGTGGAGCCACCGACCATCACCACGTGGTCGATTTCGCTGAGCTTGATGCCGGCGTCCTTGACGACCGCGTTGAACGGGTTTTTGCAGCGATTGAGCAGGTCCTCGGTCATTTCCTCGAACTTGGCTCGCGTGAGCTTTTCGTCCAGGTGAATCGGGCCGTTTTCGCTCATGGACAGGTACTGCAGGTTGATGTTCGTGCTCATCGCGCTGGACAGTTCCTTCTTGGCCTGTTCGGCGGCGTCACGCAGACGCTGCAACGCGATTTTGTCCTTGGACAAATCCACGCCGTCCTTGGTCTTAACCTGGTCAACCAGCCAATCTACGACGCGCTGGTCCCAGTCGTCACCGCCCAGCTTGTTATCGCCGTTGGTGGCGCGCACCTGAATGGTGGAAAACCCATCATCGTCCTTGCCGACTTCCAGCAAGGACACGTCGAAGGTGCCGCCACCCAGGTCGAATACCAGGATCAGCTCGTCCTCCCGGCCCTTTTCCAGGCCGTAGGCCAGCGCCGCCGCGGTCGGTTCGTTGATGATACGCAGCACCTTCAGCCCCGCAATCTGACCAGCTTCCTGAGTCGCGGTACGCTGCGAGTCGTTGAAGTATGCCGGAACGGTAATGACCGCGGATTCCACGCTTTCACCCAGGTAGGCTTCGGCATCCTGCTTTAGCTTGCTGAGGATACGAGCCGAAATCTCCTGCGGAGTGTATTCCTTGTCGTCGATGGCGACCTTCCAGTCGGTGCCCATATGGCGCTTCACCGAAGAAATGGTGCGGTCCACGTTCGTGACTGCCTGGCGCTTGGCGACTTCGCCCACCAGGACTTCGCCCGTCTTTGAGAACGCCACCACGGAAGGCGTGGTGCGCATCCCCTCCGCGTTGGCGATAATCGTGGGTTCACCACCTTCCAAAACTGCCAGAGCCGAGTTTGTGGTTCCCAAGTCGATGCCTACTGCTTTTGCCATTGTGTTTCTCCCCTTTTTCTTTGTGTGTGTTCGTATTCTTTACATTTCAAACCCAAGAACTAGGAATCTTGAGTTCTAACGACTCAATTTTAGCTCAGGTGATTTTCCTTGTCTACCTAAGACTGCAAAACTTGAGTCTATCTAACTCAACTTCTGAAAGAGCGGTTTTATTCCCGGAACACAATAAGGGACTGCGCGATCCAAATTTGAGATTAAATCGGGGTTGCTGGTCTATATGGCCACCTACCACGATTTAATCGCGAATTAGCAACACCCCACTCGCAACACGGCCGGCAGAAAGCGCCACCCAACCCAGAAAAGGCAAGGCGCCCGGAAAAAATCCCGGACGCCTTGCCCCGAAAGGAGAACATCATGAAGAAAAAAGAATGTTTTCCAAACCCCGCAAACTAGGCAGCAAAGCCCTGGTTAGCCACCGTGCGGGAGCTGAGAATCCCCACGATTCCCGAAGCGGGAACATTAAAGGAAGGACGACCGACCAGCCTGTTTACCGCTTCAGCGAGCGTGCCAGATTTAAAGGCTCGGGCCTCGCCATCCGCCCGATTCACGTTGCTGGGAGCGACAACCTTGGGGAAAACGGGGACATTATCGTAGGCACTGCGACCAGCTGTGGAAGCCACAGCTACCGCAAACATCTGAGGTGTCTGCAGCTTGTCTGTACCGCTGAGTTGCTCGCTCATTTTCATCCCATCCTTGGATTGTCATCGTCTCTGACCCCAGTGACGCCGTCGCCGGCGACCTTGGTGACAACCGTAACTATCGGCCGGTTTTGGACTTCATTAGGTTCTTTACGGATTTCTTTGCCTAAACGGGTCTTGGGTAGGTCCACAGTGTCCACAACGGGCGACTTTGTCATGACAAAAGACCGCATGGGAGCGGTCCACCACCTCGCCATCGCGGAGACAAAAATTCCTCAAATCTCGCCAAATTCCCGCCAGAAAACCAACTGGAAGGCTTGAAACAGGTAAACTTTGAGGGTGGCTGAAAAGGAAAAATCCTCGGGAACATTGGTCATCGGCTTGGGCCGTTTCGGATCCGCGGTCGCGATGACGCTGAATTCTTTGGATCGCGAAATTCTGGCAGTCGAAAGCGACCCGGCTCAAGTCGAGCGTTTTTCCCCACTCTTTCCCGTGGTGGAAGCGGACGCGACCCGCCTGGACGCTATGGAACAGTTGGGTGCCAAAGATTTTTCGTCCACCGTAGTGGGGGTTGGCGCTCTGGAAGCCTCGGTGCTGATTACGGCCAACCTGGTCGATTTGGGGATGGAACAAATCTGGGCCAAAGCCATCAGCCGAGAACAGGGCAAAATCCTGCGCCGTATTGGCGCCCACCACGTCATTTACCCCGAATTTGACGCCGGAAGGCGTACCGCGCACCTGGTTGATGGCAGGATGCTGGACTACGTAGAGATGGATCGGGAAGGCTTCTCGATTGTTAAGATGCGCCCGCCGGCAGAAATCCAGGGATTTACCCTGTTGGAATCCGATGTGCGCCGCCGCTACGGGGTCAATATCCTCGGCGTTATCTCACCAGGACAACACTTTGAATATGCCGGCCCGGACACGGTAGTGGCAGCCAATGACCTGATTATCGTGTCAGGGGACGGAGAACTGCTCGAAGATTTCGCGAATCGCCCCTGAAGGGAACTTTAGAGGTTCAGCCAATAGGTCGAACCCGGCACCACCCGATACATGACCGCGGTGAGGCGCACCCCCGAACATGATTGCGCCAGCTCCCCCAGCTCACTCGCCTCGATGTCCACACCCACATCGGCACAGTCCAAAACCGCCGTGAACCCGAAAAACACCACGTCATAATCCTGTCGAACCCGCTCCCAATCGACCCCCAGGAACACCGCGTCTTTGCCGCTCAAGCGTTGGAACTCCTGGCGCACCTCCAGGTTAGTGAACTCCAGCGGGTAGCGTCTGACCAGTTCACGCCAGTTTTCTAGGGTGTTTACTTGATAGACCCGGTCAAAGTTGAGGGGCGGAATCTGATCAAAGTGGAACGGAATCTCGCGCGCCTGTTCCGAACTGGCCGCCCACACCGGGTCGAACAGGTCACGCGTACAGGCAAACTGGAGCAGCGGCGCTTGTGGGAAGTGCAAGCCGGAAGTCGGATCGGGAATCGGGGGAACCGGACCGATGAAACTCGTCACGTAAGGAAAAGTGTGGGGATTCGTCCCCCCGTGAGGTGCCCCGTAACGCGGCAGCTGCCCGGGAACCCGCTGCACCGCGCTGGAATCGGAAGGCTGGCGCAGTGTCACGGCATCCAAAGAATCAAACCGCAAATGATGCGCTAGGGGGTGAAAACGCTGTTTGAGGTACTTTAACAGGGGAAACTCCAGCCACTGCTGCGCCAGGTTATCCGCATCATTTCGGCCGCTCGGCCCGATGACTCGGTCCGCGATTCGCGGGTGCATATCCTCGCAAAATGTGTAGTCACACACGGCTGCGGAGAGCCGTTCGACCAGCAGCGGCAGCTTTTGCTCTGACAGACCCTGAGCATTTTCCTGATTGAGCTCATCAAACCGGGTTTTAAACGCGTCAATGGCCTTGTCAGCACCGGGAATATCGCGCACATCAGTACCGTTTTGCAACGCCTTAAGGGCGTGCTTTTCATTGCGAGCCCGCGCCCGAATATAGGAGTCCAGCAGTTTGCGATGCAGAGGGTCGTCGGCCATCCCCAAACAAAACGATTCCAGGGTCGAACCCGCGAAAATTTCCCGATACAGATTGGGGAAAGCCACCAGCACCACCCAGTACCGACGCCACGCCCCCGGCTTCGCCTCCAGATTGGGGAAGGCCCAATTCGTTACCGCCATTTCGTTGAACTCCCGCTATGACCTATCCGATATTGGGGGCTTCTTCGGGGAAACGTATCACCCGGCGGCGGTTTCGCATGGCGAGGGCGGCACCGAAAGTCATGGAACCCACCCTGCCGGTAAACATCAGCAGGGAGAGCAAAAATTTTCCTGAATCCGGTAAAGAACCGGTGATGCCGGTAGACAGACCGACGGTCCCGAATGCACTGTTGACTTCAAAAAGGGCTTCTGACAACGGCAAGTCCGTCAACAGCAGCAGTCCGGCGGTGGACAAACCTATGACCAGAGAACTCATGGCGACAACCGCCACCGCTAGACGCACCGTCGAAGGACCGATACGCCTCCCGAATGCCTCGATGTCACGATTGCCGCGCACTTCTGCCACAATCGCCAGAACCATGACCGCGAAAGTCGTAACCTTGATGCCTCCGGCAGTGGAAGCCGAACCGCCTCCGATAAACATCATGATGGAGGAAACGAACCAGGATGCCTCGTGCATAGAACCCACATCAACCGTGGAAACCCCTAATGACCTGGTATTAAACGCCCCCAGTAGAACTGCCAGTAGCTTGCCCGGCAAGTCCAAAGCCCCCAGAGTCCGCGGATTATCCCACTCGATAGCCCCGGTGATGCCGCCGCCGACCACGGCCAGCGCCAGGTAGGTGGTGATGGTCAGTTTCGAGTGCAAACTCAAGTGCTTCGGCCGCCGCCAGTTGCGGGCTAAGTCCAAGGAAACCGGGAAACCGATGGCTCCGATGAAAACTCCCAGACACATCGGGCCGATGATGCCGAAGTCGCTAACGAACTGTTCCACTCCGCCCGGCACTATGACGAAACCTGCGTTGTTGAACACACTGACCGCCATGAACACCGCATACCAGGCCGACATGCCGACACCGTAGTCTTGCCGGATGAACTCGGGGAAAAGCATCAGGGCAATGACCGATTCGACCGAAACCGACACCAAAAGCGCCATTTTCCCCAACGAACCGACCTCCCCAAGGGAGGATTTCTTTTCCCCCGCAGCCAGGAGGCGGGCGGTCAGGCCGATGTGGCGCGAAACAGCCAGGGACAGCATAGAGGCCAGGGTCATGACCCCGAGCCCCCCAATTTCTACGCCGAGCAAGATGACCACCAGACCGAACGGCGACCAGTAGGTATCGGTAGGCACCACCGTCAAACCGGTCACGCACACTGCTGAAGTACTGGTGAACAGCGCGTCAACGAAGCGGGCGCGACCCGGATCGCGGGTGGAAATCGGCAGGCACAGGATGGCGGTGTGAACGACGATGATGGAAAGGAACACCGCCAGAGTCAGGCGAGCGGGGGCGCGGCGGGCTAGTTCATCAAACCACTTCCCGCTTTTCTCGCGCAGGTTCGCAAAAAACTTCAAGGTCGCCCGTTCCTTTTTCCCGACAGAGATGTTCCGGCTGTTTTTCTGGCGGAGCTTTCACCGCTCCGGTGGAATCCTGGCGGAAACCACGTGAGGAAAACTCGGTTACAACGTTACCCTCTGGCAGGCTAAAACCGGAATACTAGCCCCTCAAAAAGGAGGAATTTCGGCGAAATTCGGGGTTTTAGAGAAAATTGAGAGCTGAGAACTAACACTTTTATGCAAATTACCGCTATATTTCTGTATGTAACGCGTGTTAAGTGTGAGACTAAAGTGGCTCCAGTAGCGCGTCTAGGCAAATTTAGGATGACGGGAATGACTCAGAACCAGGCACCACGGTTCCTCACCGTAGCGGAAGTCGCGGATTTGTTGAGGGTCTCAAAGATGACTGTTTATCGTATGGTTCATGCTGGCGACCTTCCCGCCGTTCGTGTCAAGCGTTCGTTTCGAGTGCCTTTGAAAGCTGTCGAAGAGCTTTCCGCGTCAAACCTGGACAACTGGATGGTTGGCAACGACGACGAAGCCGTCGCGCAATAGTTTGTGACGTTGCCACGGGCGAAGTTCTTTCATTTTGGCTAGGTTGTCTGAAAAAGGTAAACTTGTGTGGTTATTTGCTGCATGTTAGGCGGCAGCAGTTATTTTAGGAGGTCGGCGTGGGTTCCGTTATTAAGAAGCGTCGCAAGCGGATGGCGAAAAAGAAGCACCGCAAGTTGCTTCGTAAGACGCGTCATCAGCGTCGCAACAAGAAGTAGACGTCGGCGGGCTCGGGTTGTATCCGGGCCCGCGCACGTTTTTCTGGGCGTCTGAACAACACTTCAGTAAGATTGATTCGTGGCGAAAATCGCAGCTTTCTTTGATGTCGATGGCACCTTGATTCGCGGTGCCTCGACCTGGTATCTGGCGCGGGACTTGTATTCCCGCGGCTACTTCGGGCTGGATTTTTTTGTTTTTGCGGCTCACCAAGCCTTGCTTTATGTCATTTTCGGGGAAAACATCCACCGCGTGGAGCAGGTGAAGAAACGGTCCCTGCAGATTATCGAAGGCAAACTGGAATCGGATCTGGTGCTGGTCGGCGAGGAACTCTACGACCGGTTCCTGCAGGAACGGCTCTTTCCGGGAGCTTTGGACATTATCCAAAAGCACCTCGATGCCGGTCACGATGTCTGGCTGGTTTCCGCCACTCCGCGAGAAATCGCCCAATCTATGGCGCACCGCTTGGGCTTGACCGGGGCTCTAGGCACGGTGGTGGAAGTCGATGAGTGGGGACGCTACACCGGAAAGATGCCGCAGTCTTTGATGCACGGCACGATGAAAGCCAAAGCGGTGTTGGAACTGTCTTGGGAACACGACTACGACCTGAAACAGTGCTATGCCTATTCCGATTCCATGTCCGACGAAAAGCTCCTTAACCTGGTCGGACACCCCCGCGTGGTCAATCCCGAACCGAAGTTACGCCGGATCGCCAAACGTCGACACTGGCCGGTTTATGATTTCGCGCACCGCCGCTTGGATATTGCTATCAAGGTGCGCAGCCGCTACCTGCCCGCCATCATGGTAGGTTTCCTGTGGACTGTGCGGGTTCTCTGGAGATACGTAATTCGCCGGATTTTACGCACCCTGGGACGGGTATGGCATTTCCTGTTTCCCCGGCGCCGCTAACGGCCTAAAATCTGATAATCGCTGACCGTCAACCCTGAAAAGTGAGGAATCATGGCTCTGACCACCGTCCACCTGATGCGCCACGGCGAAGTCGATAATCCCGAAGGGGTGCTATACGAACGGCTTGACGGCTTTGGGCTGACCGAACGAGGACGGGAAATGACGGCCCTGACGGCTCGCTGGCTAGCCACGGAAAACCGCGATATTGCCATGATTATGTCCTCCCCTCTGCAGCGCGCCCAGGAAAGCGCCGCCCCCGCGGCCGAAATTTTCCAGCTGCCCATTTTCACCGATTCACGCCTGACCGAGGCGGGCAATAAGCTACGTGGGCAAAAGATTCACCGTTCCCCGCTGACCTTGGCCAGCCCGCGATACTGGCCGCTCTATGTGGCACCCTGGCTGCCGTCCTGGGGGGAACACTACCGAGCCATCGCCCAGCGGATGTTTCGCGCGGTCGCTCACGCCAGAGCCTTGACTCCCCCCGGCCGGGAATCGCTGGTGGTTTCCCACCAACTGCCGATTTGGACCCTGCGGCGTTTCGTGGAGGGAAAGTCCTTAGTGCACGACCCGCGGAAACGCGAGTGCGCCTTGGCCTCCGTGACCTCGTTTTATTTCGATAACGCCACCTTGATTGGCTTGGATTACACCTCACCAGCGGAATCACTGGTAGCTCAGTCTCAGGACGTGACGCCGGGCAGTTCCAGTGCCGCGGTCAATACCGGTCGCTGATTCGCGAGATTGCTCGATTTCTGACGCGCGGGTCGACGGGCCGCACCGCTCACGCCTGCATTAAACTGGCTGTGATACAGCTGGTAGTAAGCGCCGCGTTGAGCAAGCAATTGTTCATGATTGCCAGATTCCACCAAGCGGCCCTCGTCAATGACCAGAATAATGTCCGCGCCGCGAATCGTGGAGAGCCGATGCGCAATGGTGAAGGTCGTTTTCCCATGCCCCAGCCGCGACATTGCCTTGGCCAGCTGCAGTTCAGTGCGGGTATCAACCGCGGAGGTCGCTTCGTCCAGAATGAGGATAGACCGGTCGGCGTAAAAGGCTCGCGCTATGGTGAGGAGCTGCTTTTCCCCGGCTGACAGCGCCGTGGAATCGTTGTCAATCAACGTGTCGTATCCGGCGGGCAAGGCTTTCACCAGGGAGTCCAGTCCGGATTGAGTCGCTGCCAGTTCCACCGCGGCTGGGTCCGGCGCGAGTTCACCAAAAGCAATGTTGGCGCGAATCGTGTCGTCTATGAGCCAGGGGTCTTGCGCCACCATGCCGATTTCGGCCCGCAGCCGTTCAATAGGAATCCGGCGGATATCGAGGCCGCCCATAGTGATGGTGCCGCTATCAGGGTCAACGTAGCGTTCCAACAGATTCACCAGGGTGGTTTTGCCCGCTCCGGTGGGGCCCACGATGGCAATGGATTGGCCCTTTTCTAAGGTCAGGTTCAGGTCTCGGATAACGGGTTTGCCAGGCACATAAGAGAACGTCACGTTGTCGAACACGATGCGACCGTCCTGTAGCGCCGCGCCGCAGTCGGCTGTTCCCTCGTCCTGGTCAGAAGCGGGGTTGGGTCCGCAGATGAGTCGGGCCGCCCGGTCGGTTTCGATTTCGGAATCGGTTTCGTCAATGAATCCAAACAGGCGCTCGGCGCTGGCCAGCGCGCTTTGCATCAGGTTCAAAATCTGCATGACTGCGGCCAGCGGCATAGAAAAGTTGCGTGAGTATTGGATAAACGCCTGGACTCCCCCGATGGTCATCATGCCGGATAGCACGAACCAGGCACCGATTACCGCCACCAAAACGAAGGATAGATTAGACACCAAAATCAGCATCGGTTGCATCAGCATGGAGATGAACTGCGCTTTGAAACTGGCTTGGGTGAACGTCTCATTTTCCCTCGCGAAACGTTGGGAATAGGTCGGTGTCAAACCGTGCAAAGTGAGGATTTGTTGACCGGAGAAGGATTCTTCGACCAAGGTCGAGACCACCCCGGTTTGGTCCCATTGCTGTTTAAAGTAGGGCTGGGACTTTTTCATGATAAACCCGGCTCCCGCCCCGACGACCGGCAAAATCAGCAAGGTCAGCAACGCCAGCCACGGGGAGATCACGAACATCATTACCGTGACCGCCACAATGGAAATGAGCGAGTCCAGGGCTCGCCCCAGAACCTGTTGCAGGGTCTGGGTGATGTTATCGACATCATTAGTGGTGCGAGACACCAGGTCGCCCGTGTCTTGTGACTCCAGGTACGACACCGACAGTCGGTTGACCTTATCGCTGGCGACGTTTCGCAGCCGATATCCCAAACGCTGCACCACCAGCCGGTTAATCCGCTGCCCCAGGTAGCCCAGGACTGCGGCGACGATACTGAGGCCCAATGCCACCACGAGGTTTTGTACCAGACGGTCCACTTTTCCGGCCAGAATATTATCAGTGGCGAAACCGAGAATCGCAGGAACCAAGCTCATCGAGACGGTTCCCACCAGAATCATAAAGAATTCCAGCCCGATTAATCCCAGGAATGGCTTGAGCTCAACGAACAGCCGCTTCCAAGCCGCGCGGGCATTGCGAGGCTTATCGTGCGGGTTGGGCGCCCCGTGCGGGCCACGCCGGGCAGAGTTCCTCTGATTTGGAGGCATTATTGCACCTCCTCCAAGGACAGCTGGGACTCCACGATTTCTTGGTAGGCTTCACAGTCAGCCAGCAGCTGCTCATGGGTCCCCAGACCCACCATCCGGCCCTCATCGAGCACTATAATCTGATCCGCGTGGCGCACCGAAGCGATACGCTGCGCCACAAAAATCAGGCTGACCGGCCCCTCCAAACTGTTGAGCTCCCCGCGCAGCTTCGCCTCGGTAGCAAAATCCAAAGCCGAAAACGGGTCATCGAGAAACACCAGCGCCGAGCCTCGGAACAGGGCTCGTGCCACCGAAAGCCGCTGACGCTGCCCGCCGGAAAAATTCTTGCCCCCAGCACTGACCTCGGCGTCCAGGCCGTCATCCAAAGCGGACACAAAGTCCCCGGCTTGTGCCTGACGCAGCGCCGCCCAAACCTTCTCACGTACCTCATCCGTGATTTGCGATGCCTCCATCCCGGAAACGGTGGAAGCAATAGTGCCTGAGAACAGGTAGCTGTTTTGGGGAACGTAAGCGATGTGGCGATGCCACTGGTCAAGGTCGAGGTCCCGTAAGTCCACTCCGTTGACCGTAATCTGTCCCGCGGTGGGGTCCAAAGAGCGCATCATCAGGCGCAAAAGAGAGGTTTTGCCGCTACCGGTGGAGCCGATGATGGCGGTGCTCTGGCCCGGTTCGATACAGAAGTTCAGGTCCTGCAGCAACGGCCGGCTGGCTCCCGCGAAACCCACCGAAACTCCCTTGAAACTCAAAGTCAACGGCTCTGCGGGGAAAGCCACAGGAGCGCGGGGCGAGCTGATTTCGGGCGAGGTTGAGATGACTTCAGACAAACGTTTGGCACACACCTCAGCACGAGGCACCATCACAAACATGAACGAAGCCATCATGACCGCCCCGAGCAGCTGCATCAGGTAGGTCAGAAAAGCGACAATATCCCCGATTTCCAGCTGACCCGAGAAATAGCGGCCCGCCCCAAACCAGATGACCCCAATCGAGGAGAGCATGACGATGAGCTGCACTGCGGGAATCATCAGCGCAAACAGGTTACCCAGACGCAAAGCGACATCACGCAAATCCCGGTTAGCGGTATCAAAACGCTCGTTCATGAACTGTTTGCGGCCAAAAGCCCGCACGATACGAACCCCGGAGAGCGCCCCGCGGATACGCGCCGCCACCGCATCGATACGTTCCTGCTGAACTTTGAACAAAGGCGACATGAAGTGCATCAAGATGCCCACCACGACCAGCAGCACCGGCACCGCCACCAGGAATAGCAAGGACAGCGGGGCATCCAGGGACACCGCCATGATGACCGCACCCACGCCCATTATGGGGGCTTGAATCATGATGATGAGAGTCATCAGAATCACGCTTTGCACCTGGTTGATGTCGTTGGTAGCACGGGTAATGAGCGAGGCGGAGCCAAAGTGGTGCATTTGGGACGAGCTGAAAGTCAACACTTGGTCATAGACCTTTTGGCGCACATCGCGACCAATCCACATGGCAATCCGACCGCTGAAATAGGCCGAGACGACCATGCCAAGGGTCTGAATGATGGTCGCGACCAGCATGATGCCGCCGAGTTTCCAGATTAGGGCGAGGTTTTGGCCGACGATTCCATCGTTGATGATGTCTGCGTTCAGAGTCGGCAGCCACAGGCTGGCTAAACATTGCACGACCTGGGCAATAATCACAATCACCAGGAAGGCCCAACGCCGCGGCATGTGCTCTCGCCACAGCTTTAACAGCATCAGGACCTCCGGGATTAGTTAAATAATTTAAAAACCAGTAGTCAGTTTGGCACAAATTCACGGGGGACGCACAACTTCGCTTTTTCGCTGAAACTGGCATACATTTCCCGAGGCTTCGGGCAAGAGCTCCCCAGGGCGGTTAGAATGAAAAGGTCACGTCACCGGGAAAGACCCTGAGAAGCGATTGAATAGGATTTTATGAGCGAGAACGCCACATACGAACAAATGCTGGCCCAGATTGACCCCAAAATCGGGGTGGAGTACGTGTTCGCCAGCGTCACCGAGCTGCCACCGGACGTGGAGCCGGTCGCGTTGATTCGCGAACCGGAAGGTATCACTATCGGGGTGACTTTGGAAGAAGCCGCCCGTGCCGGTCTCAGCACTGACGATCCCTACACGATTATTACCCTGTCAGCGCCCGGATCTCTGGACGTGGTGGGGTTGAACTCGGGGATTGCTCAAGTGTTGTCCTCCCGCTCCATCCCGGCAAACATCTTTTCAGGCATCTATCACACCCATATTTTTGTGCCGTCCAAGCTGGCGGCCGAGGCCAAAGCCGTACTCGAAGACGTGTCCGGCCAAGCCAAAGCCTGGCTCAATATGTAAGCTCAGGCGCCAACCCCAAAGGAATACTGTTCATAATGAAGGATAAAAACCCTCTCCTACTGAATCCTGACCCGATGGATCGGATGGCAGACGGCACCATCAAACAGCGCAATCCCTTGACCGGGACCCAAGTGTGGACCGTGACGAGCCGCGGGAAACGACCCCACTCCCACCGGCGCGTTCTGCTCGACCGGCCACGGCTGCTGCTTCCCTCCGAGTTCACCAACGCCTGCGCCTTTTGCGCGGACCGCTACTTCGACACCCCACCGGAAAAATCCCGGTTGGTCAAAGGCTTGGACTCCAAGTTCCACATCATTGAAGGCCTACCCGCCGCCTCCATGCACGACATGGTGGCAGAGTTTCGGCGGATTCCCAATCTTTTTGAGATTGTTTCCTACGACTACTGGCACGAAAACCACAACCACTACCCCACCGAGTCCCAGAATCGGCGCATGGCTGACTACCTGGCTTCCGCCGAGGGGTATGACCACGTTTTGCACGTGGTGAAAATGCGCCTGGAGGCTTCCGGTGAGAACCACTTGGAAACGATCCCCGATGATGCTTTGTTGCAATACGCCAACGGCCTGTTTGCCGGAGGGCATGACGTTATTGTGGCACGGCGTCACTACGTGGACGGGGCGACCCGGACGGATCAAAACGCTTCAGCCGGGACCTTGAGCGTTGCGGAACACCGTGCCTACATCGGCTACACCATCGCCGCTCTGAAAGATTTATACAACTTGAATCCCGCCGTGAAATACGTCACCGCTTTCCAAAATTGGTTGAAACCAGCCGGAGCGTCTTTTGACCACCTGCATAAACAGCTGGTGGCAGTGGACGAATACGGGGTCCAGATTGAAGCCGAAGCGGCGCGCGTGGCAGCAAACCCAGCCATCTACCGGCAAATCCTGCATTATGTGGCCCACCGGCAAATGATGATTCTGGGCAACGACTACGCGGTAGGGTTCGCTGACTTCGGTCACCGCTATCAGACCATCGCGGTCTGGCCGTTGGGACCGGCGCTGCTGCCGTGGGAATACACTCGCGAACAGGTTGATGGGATTTCTGACGTGTTGCACGCGCTGCACTGTGCAGTCGGGCCCGCGGTGCCCACCAACGAGGAGTGGTATCACCGACCTGTTGACCTCGATGTCCCCATGCGGTTCCGCATCCTGTTAAAGCAGCGCACCTCGACCCTGGCGGGTTTCGAAGGCTCCACCCGGATTTACCTCAACTCGGTCGACCCGTGGACGTTGCGTGACGAAATGGTGGAACTGCTTGAGAAAAAGCGCGAACAAGGTCTCATCGCGCCCTCGCTGCGGCTGGGCAACGAATATCGTCTGCCAAAAAATCCCCTGGGGGAATAGCCCGTTCCACCCCGCGCGACCGCATCGGCAAAACCCGCGGCGGTACTCTCGACCGAACCGAGGCCTGACCCGATAACATGGAGGGGACGCTGTTGTTTGGCGTAAACCTGACAAGGATTTAAGGAGAAAACGTGGACATCGGACAAAAAGTTGTGAATGTGGCGGCTGTGGCCGCGGCCGGTCTGGTCAGCGACAACATCGTCAGGTTGGGATGGAGGATGGCCACCGGAGCCAATCCCCCCAAGGACGATGATATCGAGGTCGGATTGGCTCAAGCCATCGTTTTCGCGGTTCTTTCCGGGGTTTTGTTAGCCATTATCAGGCGTTTCACCGTGCGTACCGCCAGTCAGTGGTGGATTAATAAACACGGCGAAGCCGGCATCGAACGCGTCTAAGCCCGCCAAGTTCGAGTCCGGGCTTAGAGGGAAACGACAAAATCGTCCTGGTCAATGACGACCCCGTTAGTCGCTTCGGCCAGCTCCCTGGCGACAGCTTCGATGGCGTCAATGACGGTCAGCCGATCCAGGCGCATCGCCCGTTTCAGTTTACTTTCCTCAGTGATGGTGATTTCCGGGGCCATCCAGGAAATGGCGTAGCTCACGCAGCCGTCTTCGGCATGTCCCAAGGCCGGAGGGATAGCGGTTTCTCCCTGCACCACTACGTGAACAGATGATTTCTGGGTCACGTCAGCAGCAATCGCGTAAGCGTCGACCATCATGGGCATGGACATAGCTGCCTCATCGTAAGCTTCCGCTTCCGCGTGTAGCCACGCCCGTTCGTCCGGGCTGACTCCGGCTTGAATGCGGGAGCGCAATCCGTCGGGATCGTAGTTGGCGCGCTCCTCGGGGGTGGTCAGTCGAGGTGCTTTAGGCCCCGAGCGGCGCTGTGTCTGTTCAGTTTCATTTCCCATCAGCAGGGTTGCGATAGGCAAAGCTCGCTGCACCACCTGGAGGCAAGCCGCGGGTTCCAACCAAATTTCGGACAAAACCCGCAGATTCACCGCGGAATCCGGATCCGGGACAATGATGGGACCAGTCGAGAACCGCAAGGCGCCAGCCAAACGCCGCGCTATACGCCGTAGCCCTTGCAAAACTTCCAGTTCCAGCCCTTCCGGGCCACCTTCGCGAAACGCATCCCACAAGGGGTCACTGCCCTGTAGCCACTGCGGCACCGGTTTCCCACGCAAGGCGGGAACCCCCGCCAAATACGCGAACTTCAGGCGGCTGGGCAGCCCCAAACCCACAATCGCCTCGGGCGTCAAATCCCAAGGACCGGTCAGATACGCCTCTTTTTTCAGCTCTAAAAGCCCTGGCCCCAGGCGCGAACACTCGGTCCAGATTTGGCCTGCCAGAATGTCGATCTCTTCGGGCTGCACGTCATCGGCTACCGCCAGCAAGTGAAAAGGCTCGGCGGCGTGCAAATCCAAGGAATCGTGGCGATTGGCCGGTGACAACATGGTTATATTCCTTCCAAAGAGTGGTCTGCAGGGTCGTTACCGGGCAGGGCTACCGGGGCGGCACTCTGGGTCGCAAGGGGCAAGCACGGCGGTGTTTCGCGGCGTTTGTTCACCGCGCCCACAACGGGGAAAAACGATTCACAGTTCCGTGTCGGGGTGTGGTACAGCCACAATCCCGCGCCCTTCGGGGACCTCTACCTGACTGAAATTCAGGTAAGAACGTGAGGCGGTAGGGCCGCGCTGGCCCTGGTAGCGAGAGCCTTTCGCGCCGGAACCGTAGGGAGCCTCGGCCGGAGAGGACATCTGGAAGAAACACAGCTGGCCGATTTTCATCCCCGGGTACAGGGCAATCGGCATAGTCGCCGTGTTGGACAGCTCGAGGGTGATATGGCCGGTAAAGCCCGGATCGATGAACCCCGCGGTCGAGTGGGTCAGCAATCCCAGACGTCCCAGCGAGGATTTCCCTTCCAAGCGCGCCGCGACATCCTCGGGCAAGGTCACGTGTTCAAAAGTGGAACCCAACACGAACTCTCCCGGGTGCAAAATGAGCGGCTTGTCACCGGTATCCACCAGGCGAGTCAGCTCAGTTTGCTCTTTCGACGGATCAATCAAGCCATATTTGTGGTTATCGAACAGGCGAAAGTACCGGTCCAGACGAATGTCCACCGAGGCAGGCTGGACGGCATCAGGATCCCAAGGATCCAGCACGACTTTGCCTTGGGCTACCAGAGCGCGTATATCACGGTCAGAAATCAGCATGACACCATGCTATCGCCTCTAAGAAGCGGGTTGGGCGTCAACGATTTCCACATAAAAAGCCAAAGGCGAGTTTGGCGGAATCGCCGGCGGACGACCTTCCTGACCGTAAGCCATTTCGGAAGGGATACCGAGGATAACTTTCGCCCCGACCTTTTGCCCGGATAACCCCTGAGTCCAGCCGGGAATGACCTGCTGCAAGCTGAAAGATGCGGCTTCCCCGCGGGCAAAGGAAGAATCGAAGATGTCCCCCTGGCCCCATACTTGACCCACGTAGTTAGCGGTGACGGTGTCGGTTTCACTGACCACCGCACCCGTGCCCTCTTGGACGACCCACGCCGTGTTCTGGTCCGGGGCGGGCATATCCTTGGGGAACCCTACCGCGGTGTCAGCCCCGGAACCGACCACCTGAGGACGGTCGCCCTCGACGATGGCAGCAGGGGTGGACTTGGGTTCTTCAGGAGTGGAGGTGGCAGAGCTGGACGCAGCCGGGCTCTGGCTGGCAGCCTGGTCTTTGGCCTGAGTGGAGCAGGCGCTCAAGCTCAGAGTCAACGCCGCGGCGCCAGTGAGGAGGAACAGTTTAGGAACAATTTTCAAAGTCATGGTTACACCCTACCCGACCCACAGCTGTTGGTCGAAAAGTAGCTATTTCTCTGCCGGATTCGTGGCGCGGGCATGACCTGGGGTTTCGTCAAGTTCATTGACCAGTTCCGTCATCCGATTGAGGGTGTCCCGATATTCCTCACGAGCCACGCCGTGCAGGATTTCCAGCATACGGCGCAACTGCTCGGGAACAATGACTGCTCCCGCTCCCCACACCGCTATCTCAGTGACCGCCAGTTCCACCAGTTCATCGGCGGTTTGCGGACGGTAAACCAGACGGATCGTACCCGCTTTGTCAGTCACGTAAGGTACCGGAGTCTGTCGGGTTACCGCCCTTATCAAGATGGTGTGCAGGGCGTTGATGGCTTCCACCGCGGTCAGGGGGTCGTTGATACCCGGAGACAGAGCCCGGCTGGCGATGTCGACGAGTTGGCGGATACCAAAGCCGATATCTTGGCGCAGGGAACGTTGCGGGGAGAGAACCAGGCCTTTCCGGATTTTTGTCAGGGCAGCCTCATCAACTTCGGCGTAAACCACGCCGACCTGGGTGCCCGCCCCGATATAGGAGCCAACTTGCGTGGTTAGTTCAATAGTGGTGTCAAGCGTTTCTGCTAGTTTCACCAGGTAGGGGTAGTCGATGTCGCTGAGACGGTCATCAGCCTGCTCCAACACAATCGGGGTGACGGCACCGTCACGCGGGGGGTTCCATTCCCGAGCGCCCTGACGAGGCTGGATTGTTGAGCCTCCCGGAATCATGCAGTCCATCGTGTTGATAGTGCGTCGCGACAGGTCCCGGATTACGTTTGTGACCCGGATAGAGGTGGTGATGTGGTGAATGAAAGCGAGAAAGAATCCCACGCTGACAATCACCGACAGGAAAGCCAAGCTGGTGGCAATCTGGGGAACGAACCCGGTATCCGTATCAGTTTCACTGTGCACACAACGCAACACCGTCAGCGCATAGAGAAACGTTCCGGCAAAGACCCCGAGGGTAATTTGCGTAATGCGTTCTTCCAGGAAAGATTCCAGAATACGCGGAGTGAACTGGTTGGATGCGAGTTGTAACACCACCATAGTTACCGAAAACACCAAGCCAGTGACGGAAATCATGGCGCTGCTGATTGTGGTGAGCACGCTGCGAGCCCCATCGGGACCACCTTCGAACAAGAATGGTAGGGACTGACCCACCGCCCGATCGATTTGAGGAATGACCAAACCAGCCGCTATTGCCGAAATACTCAGAGCAAGGGGAATCGCCCAAAATCGCGTCCAAAATTGATTCCACCAGTTCCAACGGGGGACTTCTGGCAACCAGTGGCCATAGACTACGGGTTCATCATTCTTCTCATTTTTGGGTATTTCGGTGTCACTCACGATTCCACCCTATCGCAGTATCCAAGCCGAAAGTGAGCCCAGCTAGAGGTTGGAATCCCAGTTGATGGTGCGCCTCATGTCAACAACAAAGCCGTCTACCAATTTTGGGGCTCTCATTGTCGCTTTTACGGGTTTTGATGCCATCTCTCACGAACCCGAAATACGCAACTGTCCCAAATCGCCCTAATGAAAAGGGCAAAGCCATTACAATGATTTGACCGCATATTGATACCCAACCAGGAGGTTATATGTCTACCCCTCATATTGCTGCCGAACCCGGGGATTTCGCTCCCGCCGTATTGATGCCCGGCGACCCGAAGCGAGCTGAAAAAATCGCCCACACTCTGATGAGTGACGCCAAAATGGTCACCGACGTGCGTTCCATGCTGGGCTTTACCGGCACCTATCAAGGCAAACCGCTGTCGGTCATGGGGTCGGGCATGGGTCAACCCTCCCTAACTATCTACGCCACAGAACTGTTCAAGTTCTTTGGTGTTGAGCGCATTATTCGGGTAGGTACCTGCGGTTCCATCTCTCCCCTGGCGGGAGTCGGGGACACGGTGGTGGCCATGGGCGCCCACACTGACTCTCACATCAACGTGGCGCGTTTCCCCGAGATTACCTTTGCTCCGTGTGCCTCGTGGTCCTTGCTTTCGGCCGCCATGAAAGCGGTTGACGAACTGCCCGAGGCCGACCGCAACCGAGTTCACGTCGGGACCGTGTTCTCTGAGGATCATTTCTATTTCAAGGTTCCGGGTTTGCTGGAACGCTTGCGCGCCTATGGCACCCTCGCCCTAGAGATGGAAACCGCTGCTCTCTACGGAGTTGCTGCCGAATTCGGTCGTGAGGCCCTGACGGTGCTGACCGTATCGGATAGTTTGCTAGACCATTCCCAGGACATGACTCCGGAGCAACGCGAAACGAAGTTTGCCAACACGCTGGCTCTGGCCACCGCGGCCGCCCTGTGCTAAAGACCCGCCGCACTGACGCCCTTCTGAACTGGCGGAACTTCCTAAAACTAGCGGAACGCCCTAGTCAATCCGGTCAATAATCAAAGGCCCTGCCCCGGCAAAGGTGTCCGAGATTTCCCAACCGCCTTCCAGCGCCGCCAGCGCCCGCTCAAAGCGCTGCGGCTCGTCAGCGTGCAGGGTAAACAGGGTTTGACCTGCCTGTACCCGGTCGCCCGGCTTGGCGTGTAGGGTTATTCCTGCGCCCAAGGACACTGCCTCACCCGGACGGGCTCGCCCGGCACCGGTACGCCACGAAGCAACCCCGACTGCCAGAGCGTCCAGGCGGCTGAGCACACCGCTGCGCTCCGCCTTCACTTCGCAATGTTCCCGCGCCGAAGCTAGGGGTGCGTCGGGGTCTCCGCCTTGGGACCGAATCATTTCCCGCCAGGTGTCCATCGCGGCTCCCGAAGCCAAAGCCGCGCTAGGATCGGCATCGGGCTGTCCTGCGGCCGTCAACATTTCCTTTGCCAAAGCGACCGTGAGCTCGACCACGTCGGCGGGACCTCCGCCTGCCAAGACTTCCACCGCTTCGGCGACTTCCCCCGCATTGCCGACTTCCCGGCCTAGTGGGGTCGACATATCGGTGAGCAGGGCCACCGTGTGAGTGCCGGCATCTTTACCCAAAGTCACCATGGTTTGCGCCAGCTCGCGGGCTTGAGACAGCTCTTTCATGAAAGCCCCGGAACCGACCTTGACATCCAATACCAAGGCGGCGGAGCCTTCCGCAATCTTCTTTGACATAATCGAGGAAGCGATTAGCGGGACACAATCAACTGTGCTGGTCACATCCCGCAGGGCATAGAGTTTCCGGTCGGCCGGAGCCAACCCCGCCCCGGCCGCACATACGACCGCCCCGCAGCCGGTTCCCAGAATCTCGGTAATCCGCTCATTGCTCAGCACAGCCTGCCAACCGGGGATGGCCTCCAGCTTGTCCAAGGTGCCGCCCGTGTGTCCCAAGCCGCGCCCGGAAAGCTGCGGTACGGCCACCCCGAAACTCGCCACCAGCGGCGCGAGCGGCAGGGTAATCTTGTCCCCTCCCCCGCCGGTGGAATGTTTATCCGCGGTGGGCCGCGGCAGGGAGCCAAAATCCAGGCGTTGTCCGGAGTCAATCATCGCTTGGGTCCAGTCGAAAATCTCGCGCTGATTCATGCCCTTGAGGAACACCGCCATCGCCAAGGCGGCCATCTGTTCACTGGTGACCCAGTCGCGGGTGTAGGCATCGATGACCCACTCAATCTGAGCGGTAGACAGTTCCTGACCATCGCGTTTGGTTCGAATCACATCGACAGCATCAAAAGGTTCTAGCATGATTATTCCTTTCCAAGGTTTAGCTCAAAAATTCCGGCCCGAATGATTCCGGGAGGATTTCCTGAAACGGCCGGCGTCCGGCGGGGGTTTCAATGACCAGTTCTGGGCTGGCGTGTTCACGCAACAGCTGGCGGCACCGCCCGCAAGGGACAGTGAGGACGGGAGTTTGCCCTTCAGGGTTGCCGTAGCACAGGAAAGCCACTAACTTGCCCCCGCCACTGAGGGTGAGCTGGGATATTAGTCCGCATTCCGCGCACAGGCCCAATCCGTAGCTGGCGTTTTCGCTGTTGCATCCCGTGACGATGCGACCAGCCTCGGTCAGCGCCGCCGCTCCCACCCGGTAGTGCGAGTAGGGGCAATAGGCATGGGTTTGGGCCTCCCGTGCGGCGACATGGAGACGCTCCCAGTCAGTTTCGCTCAACATTATTTCCTCTTTCCACAGTTTTGCCGGTGTGTGGGTTAGAGCGGATACGGTTTGCCTTCCATTGCTGGAGGACGTACCCGCCCCACGAATCCCGCGACCGCCAGAATTGTGACGATGTAAGGAATCATCAACAGGAAATCGGTCGGGATGGGTGAGTTCACGGACTGCATCACATAACCCAAAGCGGTGGCGAAACCGAACAGGAGCGAAGCCGCTACGGCGCCCTTAGGATTCCACTTGCCCAAAATCATCGCTGCCAGGGCGATAAAACCGTTGCCCGCGGCCATATCCTTTGAAAAGGCCAGACCCGCACCGACAGTGAAGTAGGCGCCGCCCAGACCAGCCAAAGCTCCACCCAGCAACACATTGCGCCAGCGGTACAGATTCACGTTGATACCCACGGTGTCCGCAGCTTTCGGATGCTCCCCGCACGCCCGTGAACGCAGCCCCCACCGGGAGCGGAACAGGGCGAAATTCAGCACAATTACAGCCATGTACATGAGATAGACCAGCAGGGATTGTTTGAACAGGACCGGCCCGATAATGGGGATGTCCGACAGTACCGGAATAGCCAGGGATTTCAATGGCATCGGACGGTTCAAAGTGTTTTCGTTGAACTTTAACCAGGTCGAATACAGGAACGAGGTCAAGCCCACCACCAGCATATTCAACACGACACCGACGATAATGTGGTCCACCCGGTATTTGACGGTGAACAAGGCGAGGAGCACCGCCACCAAGGCCCCGGCGATAGGGGCGCCCACCAGCCCCAGGTAGGGCGAGGAAGTAGCCGAAGCGACAACTGCCGCCAGGAAAGCCCCTAAGAGGAGCTGGCCTTCAATGGCGATGTTGATTACGCCGGTGTGTTCGCAAACCAGACCGGAGAGGGAACCAAAAACGAGGGGGATGGCCAGGGCGAGGGTCGACTGTAGCAGCGAGACTAGGGGCATCACAGAGCCTTCGCGTCCCGCTACGACAAACAGCAGCAGAGCCATGAGAAAGAACATCCCGCTCAGACCGGCAATCCACCCCGGAGCTTTCCCGTGACGCAGCGTCAGCCAAGTCGCCGCCACCGAGCCCGCCACGCACGCAACGGTCAGAATCAGAATCGTTGGCTGTGCCGGAAGATCAACATTGCCAGTCGGGAACCATGTCGTCGCATTCTGGAAAGACACTACCGACACTCCGCGTGCACTCAGCCCCATCACGGCACACAGTACACACATGACCCAGGCGGAAACAGACCAGCGCCAATCTTTACGCAGCCTGACTTTTTCCGTGTTTTCCTGACGGTCGGCGCGGCTTTTTTCTAACAGGTTTTCACTCAGGTTCATCGGTCTGCCTCCTTTCCTTCACAAGGTTCTTCTGGCGGGGTAAGCGTCTCGCTTTCAGCAGTTTCGTGGGAACTTTCCCCAGTAACCAGGGCTGGTTCTGCGGCAACGGTCGCGTTTTCGACAGTGATTTTCTGAGGGTCGGGAAGTCGGAAAATCCACCGAATCAACGGCGGGGCTGCGATGAGCAAGACGATAACCGCTTGGGACACCGAGACGATATCCACCGGGATGCCGGCCGCAGCCTGCATGGTGGAAGCCCCGGCAGCGAAGGCCCCAAAGAGAATCCCGGCGAGAACAGTTCCTAGCGGGGTGGAACCACCGAGCAGGGCGACTGTAATCGCATCAAAACCTAGAGAACCGGCAGTACCGGTAGACAGGAACTTTTCGGTGCCCAGTGACGGGCAGGTTCCGGCTAGTCCCGCTAAAGCCCCGGCAATAACCATCGTGAGGGCGATGACCCGATTGACCGAGATACCGGCCGTTTGAGCCGCGTGCGGGTTTGCCCCGGCTGCCCGCAGTTCAAAACCAAAAGTGGAACGTTCCAGCAACCACCACACGAAAACTGCTGCGGCGAGGGCGACGATAAATCCGAGGTGCAGGTTGAAAGCCGAACCCAACAGCTCAGGATAGGACGCGCTGGCCGGGACGGTCATGGATTTACCCGGATAGCCGTCCCCTACGAAGCTCTCGGCTTTTAAGGCATAAGAAAGCAGGTAGAGGGCTATTGAATTCATCATGATGGTGACGATAACCTCGTTAGCTCCCAATCGGGCTTTCAAAATACCGGGAACCGCGCCCCACAGGGCCCCGCCGAGGATAGCGAAAATGACCGCCACCAACAGGTGCAAACCTGGGGGAAGATGAAAATTCAGCCCAACCCAGACCCCCATGAGGGCACCCAGCAGAAGCTGACCTTGGGCACCAATGTTAAAAAGTCCCGCCCGGAAAGCCAACGCCACGGACAGTCCCGCCAGAATCAGCGGAGCCGAACGGGTCAGCGAGTTGGTGATAGGCAGCACCATTCCTGCCAAGCTGGTCGCTTCGTAGTCGAAAATAGCTCCCCGGAACAGGGACGTAAAGAACGATGCGAAGGCCGCCCCGAAGCTCGTGAAGAAATCCGAGGGACGAGCCAGCAAGTAAGCGGCGCTGCTCTGGACGTTCGGGTCAAAAATAGCTACCAAAAGCGCAGATACCAGCAATGACAGCAGCACCGCGGAGGTAATCAGCACCGCGGAGGACGACATGATTTGTCTCAAAACCACGTTAAGGCCGGGACGCGAAGTATCCTTAGTCTCGTTCATTTGTCCGCCTCCTGTTCTTCCGCTGAAACTCCGGCCATCATCAGGCCCAAAACATTGCGTGGTGTGTCCGGAGGCACGACTCCGACAATCTTTCCCCGATACATCACCGCTATCCGATCGGCCAACCCCACCACTTCGTCAAGTTCGGTCGAGACCAGAATCACCGCGGTCCCCATGTCTCGCTGCTGGACGATTCGCTGGTGAACGAACTCAATGGATCCCACATCCAATCCGCGAGTGGGTTGGGAAGCCACCAAGAGTTTTAGCGGGCGCGATAGTTCCCTGGCCACGATGACTTTTTGCTGGTTACCCCCGGAAAGCGTCGAAATCGGGTCTTGCAACGAAGTCACTCGGACATCGAATTCTTCCTGGAGCTTGCTCGCGTTTTCCATCACGACTTTCGGATGCATATTGACCCCGGTAGCGAAGGGCGGGATGTCGTACAAATCAAGAATCATGTTTTCGGCAATAGAGAAGGACGCAATCATACCGTCTGTGGAACGGTCCTCGGGAATGTAGCCCAACTGGTGACGCAAACGGTCTTTCACTTTCATCTTGGTGAGGTCTTTGCCGTCCAACGTCATCTTGCCGCCCGCCAAAGGCTCCAGCCCTAAGATGGCGCGGCACAGTTCCGTTTGACCATTGCCCTGAACCCCTGCGATAGCCAGGATTTCCCCACTGCGTACCGCCAAATCCACGTGGTCCAAATCGACATGTCCCGCATAGTTAACGACGCTGACCTGCGACATTTGAAAGACTGTCTCACCTAACTGGGGAGCATCTTTCTCTACGGAAAGTTTCACGGCACGCCCGACCATGGCCGCCGCTAATTCACTGTCTGTAGACTCCGGGCTGGCCTGGCCGATGACTTTACCGCGGCGAATTACGGTGATGCAATCAGCTACTGCCTTGACCTCACGCAATTTATGCGTGATGAAAACAATTGCGGTTCCTGCGTCTCGCAGCTGGCGCATGATGGCGATGAGCTCATCGGTTTCCTGGGGTGTCAGCACCGCCGTGGGTTCGTCCAAGATGAGGACTTTCGCGTCTCGTGACAAGGCTTTGATGATTTCCACTCGTTGCTGAGCCCCGACCGGGAGATCCTCAATCAAGGCATCGGGATCGATGTCAAAACCAAATTGTGCGGAAAGTTCCTGGACTTTTTTCCGGGCTGCCTGCAGATCTAACCGACCCAAGGCTTTCGTCGGTTCGTATCCCAAAGCCACCGATTCTGCCACGGTAAACACCGGTACCAGCATAAAGTGCTGGTGGACCATGCCAATACCAGCAGCCACAGCATCACCGGGACCTTTAAAGGAAACCTTTTCGTCATCGACAAAGATTTCTCCGGCATCGGGCTGATACAAACCGTACAGGACGTTCATCAGTGTGGATTTGCCCGCCCCGTTTTCCCCTAACAGAGCATGAATTTGCCCTGGTTCTACGACCAGGTCGATATGGTCGTTGGCCACTAATGGACCGAAAGTCTTAGTTATTCCGCGCAGTTCCAGCTTCATAGATTCCCTCTCGCGTGGTTTCGATTCAAATATGGAATTGGGTCACGTAGCGTGACCCAATTCCATATCCTCATTGGCTCAGAATCACGGGTTGTTCTTAGATTCAACCTTGATCTTGCCAGCAATAATGTCCTCCTTGAGGGACTTGACTTTGTCCTTTATCTCGGCGGTAACCTGAGCATCCAGATCATGGAAGGGCGCGATGTCGACACCCTGGTTCTCCAGGTCGCCCACGTAGGCTTCCGAGGTGAACTTTCCGTCCCGAGCCTCTTTGACAGTGTCAAACACTGCCTGGTCGATCTTTTTCACCACGGAGGTGAGAATCATGGACGAAGAATCCGGGTACATCTCTGCCCAGTCGGAGTCCACCCCGACGACCAGAACATTTTTGCCTTCCGCGGCGGATAGGGTGCCCTTGCCCACCGGACCGGCCACTGGCATCACAATGTCAGAACCTTGCGAAATCTGCTGTTCGGTCAGCTGCTTGCCCTTGGACTGATCCTCGAAGTTGCCCACGAAAGAGCCGTTCTGAGCGTCTTTATCCCAGCCAATCAGCTTCACAGTTTTACCGCTGTCCTCGTTGTATTTCGCAATGCCGTCAGCGAAACCATCCATGAAAATGTTTACGGAAGGAATCTGCATGCCGCCATAAGCGGAAACGGTACCGCTCTTGGACACCGCAGCGGAAACATATCCCGCGAGGTAGGCGGCTTCCGCGGTATTGAACACAATCGGCTTAGCATTCTTCAGCTCTACCACGTCATTATCTTCAGTGAAACGGGAGTCTACCAGGGCGAACTCCACATCAGGGTTAGCCTTGGCCGCATCGCGAATCGCATCGTTGAGCATGAAACCTACACCGATGATGAGGTTGCATTTCTGGGCCAGCAGGGTGTCCACGTTGGGTTTGAAGTCAGCCGGGGACTTGGACTCCGTCTGTCCGAGCGTCACCCCGAGTTCTTTCTCAGCACGCTGCAAGCCAATCATGCCGGACTCGTTAAAGGACTTATCGTCAAAACCGCCTTGGTCGGAAACCATGCAAGCCTTGAATTCTTTAGCATTACTGGCGCCGCCAGCATTATCAGACCCCGAATCCGGGGCGGCAGCACACCCGGCCAAAGCCAATGCGCCGATGGCGGCCAGAGCCACAGGACTGTATTTACGCACCATAAACCTCCTAGGTTAGCTGATTTGGCTGAATAGAAAGCCAAATTCATTGGATAGTACTTTACACACACTCTGATGTTTTCGGACGCTTTTCACCGGGTTAATTCATTTCTGGGCCAAGTTTGGCGATATTTCTTAGTGGGAAAATTTCGGCATTTGCCGGGTGATGTCGGCTCCCAGCCCGTAACATGGATGGAACACTCGTTTAGGAAAGTGAGTACCACATGTATATGGATTGGCTGGAAAATGACCCCGATCCCCGCGACCGGGAAGCCCTGCAACTCCTGCTCGACACGGATACTCCCGCGGCGAAAACCGAGCTTGCCGCGGCTTTCGGGTCAGAAATCGCGTTCGGCACTGCCGGTCTGCGCGGGGAAATGGGTCCCGGACCAGCCCGGATGAACACGGCGGTGATTCGCCGTGCCACTTGGGGGCTGGCAGCTGCCCTGCGAACAGCTGTCGGGGATGACTTCCTGGTGGTGATAGGTTTCGACGGTCGGCATCGTTCCGCCGACTTCGCCCGCACGACGGCGGGAGTGATTACAGCAGCCGGTGGAAAAGCCCTGCTGATGCCCCATGTTTGCCCCACCCCCCTGCTGGCCTACGCAATGGGGCAGTATCACGCTGATGCCGGGGTGATGGTGACCGCCTCGCACAATCCCGCGAAAGACAACGGTTATAAGGTGTACCTGGGAGGGCGGGTCGTCACCGGTTCCGGTTGCCGGGCGCAACTCGTTTCACCTTGGGACTCAAGGATTTTTGCCCAGATTCAGGCTGCCCCGCCGGCACGTGACGTGCCCTGCGCCGAGACGGGTTGGGATTTCATTGACGAAGATTTGTTTACCCGCTACATTCAGCGCACGGCGGGCCTGGTTAGCGGCGATTCCCCGCGGGATTTGCGGCTGGTGCTGACTTCGATGCACGGGGTCGGGGCTGAAGTTTGCGAAGCCGTGTTAGCTCAGGCCGGATTTAGCGAGGTGTTTCCCGTCGCCTCGCAGCGTGAGCCAGACCCGGACTTTCCGACTATTCCGTTCCCCAACCCGGAAGAGGCCGGGGCGCTCGATATGGCTATGGCGTTGGCTCGCGAAAAACACGCGGATTTGATTGTTGCCAATGATCCGGACGCGGACCGTTGCGCGGCAGCGATTCCTGACCCGGACGCACCAGGGGGTTGGCGCCAGTTGAGCGGGGACGAAACGGGGGTTTTGCTGGGATACTACCAGTGTCGAGACCGCCAGGGTTCGTCAGCCACGGTGGCTCGTTCCCTCGTCTCGGGGGAACTGTTAGACCGGGTGGCCGCGGCCGCCGGGGTCACCCCGATGGTGTCCCTGACAGGTTTTAAGTGGATTGCCCGCACCCCGGGGCTGATTTTTGGCTATGAGGAAGCTATCGGCAATTGCTGCGATCCCGACAGTGTGCGCGACAAGGACGGTATCAGCGCCACGGTGAAACTGTGTGAAATCGCAGCCGTTTTGAAAGCGCAGGGCCGAACTATTGACGACAAGCTCAACGAAATCTATCTGGCTCACGGGCTTTATGTCACGACACCGCTAACATTCCGGGTGGCGGATGTGAGCTTGATTAGTGAGGGAATGCGTCGCCTGCGGACTCGCGGTTTGACGGATTTCGGTGGGGAACCCATCGTGTTTAGCCACGACCTGTCCACCAATTCGATGCCTGACGAGCTGCACACCTCTGTACCGTCAGGGTGGGATCATCTGCAGGAGTTGCCGCCTACGGACGCGCTGTTCTTTGGGACGGCTTCTGGGTCACGCGTGGTGGTGCGCCCCTCAGGGACCGAACCGAAGCTGAAGTGCTACCTGCAAGTGGTGGTGCCCAAAGTCACCGCCTCGACCCTGGCGACAGCAAAAGCCCAGGCCCGCCAACGTTTGGCGGCCATCAAAGCGGATTTGCGCGAAGTTTTAGGGTTTGATGCGCCCTGAGCCGCGTTTTCGCGGGTCGGACAAGGGTGGTTCCACCGGTTTTAACGTTGCCTTAGAGCGTTTCCAAGACTTTGCGGGTCCCCGACAGCCCCAGGCGCGAGGCTCCGGCCTCTACCATAGCGAGGGCTTCGGCTCCCGTGTGGATTCCTCCCGAGGCTTTAACTCCCATCGTGTCTCCTACGGTTTGGCGCATCAGCGCTACCGCATGGGTGGATGCCCCGCCAGCGGGGTGGAAACCGGTGGAGGTTTTCACAAAGTCGGCTCCGGCTGCCTGAGCAGCCTGGCAGCATTTCACGATTTCCTCATCGGTTAGTGCTGCGGACTCGATAATGACTTTCAACAGTTTCGGGGCGGGCACTTCTTTCTTTACCGCCGCGATATCGGCTTGCACCCGGTCCCACAGTCCGTCCTTCACCCACGACAGGTTGACAACCATGTCAACTTCATCGACGCCTGCTGCCACGGCTTCACGAGCCTCGCCAGCCTTCGTAGCTGTCGCATGAGCGCCGGAGGGGAAACCGCAAACCACACACAGTTTGAGAGACTCAGGGACCTTGAGGGGCACCTGGCTGGGGGAAACGCACACGGAATAAGTTCCTAACTCAACACCTTCTGCCACCAGTGCTTCCACTTGGGCGCGGGTTGCCTCCGGCTTTAACAAAGTGTGATCAACCATCGCCGCTAACTGCTTTTTTTCCACGAATCCTCCAAATGTCTGAAACTGCTTTCCAGCGATTATACGCCAAGACCGCCCCGAACGCCCCTGCTGGGACATCCTACAGGTTGAGCTTTTGGTAAAATCGGGGGCAGGAAGGGGCACCCATGAAACATCTTATTTTCGCGGTAATCTTGCTGTTAAGCGTGGGTCTGCTGGGGGCATGCACCGGCAGTGGGGATGTCATGACAGCCACAGGCATCACGAAAGCCACAGATACGCCTACCAACTCTGCGGACACCCCCGGCGCTTTGCCACCGATGGTCCAGGTTCGGGGCGACGTTTATATGGAAACCGGCTACGTCAACAGCGGGATGAAGTGCGGAACTGCGGACGGCACGATTCGCACCAGTGTCGACGCGACGAAAGCCCCCAGCGCAGACGATGAATCAAACTTTGGGACGGGATTTGAATATCAAACTTGGGAACCCGGCTACCTGAACGTAAAGAGGGGCGAACGCTGGATCCTTTTCCAAGACATCGCCATGAACTCGACACTTATGCCCAAAGGTGTCGCCAACTTCCGCGCTGAAGTGAAGGAAGGCACCGCGGATAGGCTCATGGTGCAGGTAGTGCAGGTGCCACCGGAATATGCCTGGATCTTTACGAGGGGACAAAACCTGCCTGAGTTAGACGTGACCAGTCTCAAACCGATTGCTTTGCCGGTCGATAACTTGGATTACACGAAAGACGGGAAAACCGTAGACGGCACGGGCCTCACGGGGAAAACCGTCACGGTCTGGTTTGACGGCACCATCAGCGGCACCGAACCCCAAATGTCCTCCCCGGCTCAGCTCGGCCAGGTTTACAAAATCAAAGTCAAATCAGACGCCGATTAGGGCGGGTTTAGGGTTGCATACCGAACTGGGACATAAGTTTGATAAAAGTGTCTTGCCCATCACGGCAAGTCTCCCGTAGGTAGCCTTTTTCGCTTTCCCACTGCGAAAGGCCACGATAGTAAAACAGTTTCTTAGAGTCCTCGATAATGAACGGGACGATTCCGTGACGTAGGCATTCTTTCAGGGCAATGAGACGGCCCACCCGTCCGTTCCCATCCTGGAAGGGGTGTATCAGCTCAAACTGGTAGTGAAACTCGACTATGTCATCGAATTCGACCCTGTTCAGGGACTCGTAACGTGACAGTAACTGTTTCATCTGGCGGGCGACATCTTGCGGTTTGGCAGTCTCGCGCCCGCCAACCATATTGGGGCGTCTTTTGTAGTCCCCAACAGCGAACCATTCCAAAGAGGATTCCGTGGTGCCCTGTTTTAGTATGCGATGCAACTCCTTGATGATTTCCTCACTCAAGGGTTGTTCTGCCCGGTCAATGACAAAGTCGATGCCGCGAAAATGGTTGACCGTCTCGATGATGTCGTCCACTGGGAGACCTGTTTCGGCACCAAACGTGTTTGTCTCAAAAATGAGTCGGGTCTGGTCCTCACTGAGTTGGCTACCCTCAATATGATTTGAGTTATAGGTCAGGCGGACTTGCAGCTCATGGTACAGCCCCCCAGACAGTCGGACGCTTTTCTCATCACGCAAGGTTTGCAGCAGCACATTGTCCGTGCGACTTTGACACAAATCCTCCGGAGTACACTCCAAGAACGCCGCTATTCTGGCCAACACGTGTCGGGCAATCGGCTCACCGCGTCCAATTTTCGCTATCGTCCGGGAAGAAATGCCCAGCTCGTGGGCCAGCCCGGTCTTGGTGAGGCCTTTTGCGTTGAGCCTGCGCATCAGGCCGTTGTAAACAATCATCAGCACGCACCCCCTCAACCTTTACTTATTATCGTCATTTTCCCCAATAAGTAAAGGTAAATTTAGCGCAAGTAAAGCTAACCCGCCGCGCCCGCGTTCAGTTTTCCTATTTGTATCCGAGGTAGCCCACAATTCCGTAATCGTCTCCCGAAGAAGTGGCATAAATCCGATGCTGATATTCGATGAAATAAGGGATGTCTTTATATTCCTGGCTCCACAGTTTCACAAATTCTCCATCCCTCCAGGCAAAGGATGTGAGCTTTATTCCCGCATTTTCCTCTTCGTAATTGCAAGTCTCAAGAATGAAACCATTATCGGTACGGTGGACGTCTTGGACATTTCTAAGATCCCCCATCGGCACGGATTTGCCGGTATTGGTATCAAGCAACAGCCCCTTATTACCCTCCGGGGCTCCGCCACCGCCGCAGAGGAAGTTCCACCCCCAAATGAACTGTTTATCCGCTCCTAAGGCACAGCCGATTCCGGCATCCTCATTAGTCCACAGTTCCTGACCGTTAGCAGGATCCAGACGCGTGGACTTCTTCAATTTGTAGTCGTCTGTAAACTCGTAGGAAACCGCCAATACCACCCGTTCATCGTCTGTAATCGAGAAAAATGCGTTGTCATAAGTCTGGGAAAGCGGCGTGCCTTGTGCGTCCACTATAACCGCATGATCCACAGAGGTGTCCCCGCCTGTTTCTGTGTAGTACTCAACGGCAAAGTTGCCTTTTGCTAACGGTGTGAACGAATAGGAACCTTCCTCCAGATTCTCAATCGAATCGATGAAAGTCTGTGCCCCTGCAGGCTGCGAGCCATCCTGCAAGTTAAACAGCTGACCCCAGTCTTCACCCTCCCATGTCATCCTGAGCCACCCGGAATCATATTCCCGAACACCGTACCCACAGTCCTCTACCGGCTGGCTCCATAGTTTCTTTTCTGTGCGAGCCGCCCCGTCGTAACGGATAAGCTCGCTGTTCTCGCAGGTCACAAGGCTGCCATCCTTGAGTATCTCCATGAAAGAACTGACTTCATCGGAATTCAGTTCTTTCTTGGTAACAACTTTGCCGTCCTTGGCAGAAATCACGGCATAGTGTGTTGTTGTATCGGAAGAGCAGCTCATCAGTGCCAAGTTGGAGTTCGATTCAGCCTGGTAGGCGAACAAAGCATCATACTCTGAGTCACAATTCAGTGCCTTGATAGCGTCATCACTGCGCCAAACCTCTTTCTGGGATTTGAGACTAAACGCCCAGACCTCATCTCCGTCCGTAGCCAGCAGTGTGTCCCCAATAAAGGCGTAAAACTTGCCGGGATCATTGCCCATGTCTATGAGTTCCGGTTCTTTCTCGGATTGGGTCAGACCGGAAATAACATCGTCTGGGGGCGCGCTCGCAGACCCGCCCGCTGCCTTGGAGCCACCGGGCAAGGAAAGAACCCCAGTGAACAACAGGATAAAAAGCACCACCGCCAACACCAGAACCAGCGAGACAGCCAAAATACCAATTACCAGCCCTCGGCGCGACTTAGTCACCGGAGCAGACGCCAGCTGCCCATTCGCAGCCACGTATCCCGGAGGTGCCTGATAGACCGGTCCATTGGGCGCTGCCGGCTGGTTCTGGGGTGCCGCCGGCTGGTTTGAGAAAGCGGAGGGCGCCGGCCCAGAAGCCTGTGGCGGGATGCCGTTGGCGCCGCCGTTGGGAGGGAAACCGGGATTTTGCTCAGAAGTCATTGCCGTATCTTTCCTATTTCTATCTTTTCGCGTCTTTGACGATTCACCCTCACGGGGATTTGAGAGCCCAGAAAGCTAGTGAGCCCTGCGCGTTCCTCATAGAACCACACAGCTACCACACAACATTTTAATGCATCCACACAAACCATTTCGGGACTACAACCACCTTTTTCAACCCAAAAGCACCCCGAGCATATCCAGCCAACAACCACCCTTCTCCGCCGCGCCCGTAACGACAAACGCGACAGAACCGCCCTTGTGACAGAGACGCCAGCGCCTCGAAAAAACAGTAGCTGGCGCGAAAGCAGTGAGCTAAAATTGGGGTTAGCCCTTCGCCCACCCTTTCTATCGAGGAGATATCTTCCGATGACCAAGTAGTCTCTGCTCAGCCCGGCTGAGACGCTTCCCGTTAAATTCTTGCGTCCTGAAGATTACTATGCCTGTCATCAACCTCGTTAATATTTCTTTTTCCTATGCAACTGTCCCGGTGCTCAATGATGTCACTTTGCACGTCAGCGATGGTGAGCGCGCCTGCCTGGTCGGACCCAACGGGTGCGGCAAGACTACGCTGCTGCGTATCGCTTCGGGCGATCTGCTGGCACAGCGGGGCAAAGTCGAGGGAACCGAAAGGGAGCGCTTCCGGGTTCCCAACGTCGAACAGTTTGATGGTAGCGTCAGCGACTACCTTGACGTCGCGCTGCGTCCACTTCGAGCCGTAGCCGACCAGTTTGCGGAGGTAACTTCGCGAATCGGCGAGGGCGGCGCACTTGGCGAGTGGGAACAAGAATATGATCAGCTGCTGACCCAAATGACGGGTTTTGATATTTGGTCGCTCGACGCTCGGGTGGCCGAAGTGCTGGCCGGGCTCGACTTGATGTCTTTCACAAGGTCGGGGCGGAACCGGGAGCTGTCCCGGTTGTCTCCCGGTCAACGCGGCAGGCTGCATTTAGCGGCGACCCTCATCTTGAAACCGGTAGTGTTGATCTTGGATGAACCTACCAACCATCTCGATGCTCAGGCGCTCAGTTTTCTGACGCAAACGGTCAATAGCTGGGGCGGTCCGGTCCTGATGGCCAGCCATGATCGGGCTTTCATCGAGGACACCGCCACGGTTATTTACGATATGGACGTGGAGGTGTTCAATGCTTTGGCAAAGGCCGAAGGGTCGGGCGAAACCGCAGGTCTTTACCGTTGCGCGGGGGCTTACTCCGACTATCTGGCTGAAAAAGCCCGTGCCCGCACCAAGTACGTGGAACTACACGCTGCCCAGCAAGATGAAGCGCGTAAGGTGCGGAGGCATCGGCAGGCGGCGGGAACAATCTCTCGTGGAGGTGTGCGGCTCGCCAGCGCTCAAGGCAAAGCGAAGAAGTTTTTTGCCGACCGTGCCGCCGCGACCGCCACACGTCGGATACGAAACGACGACCAGCGCTTGGACACCTTAGCGGCGCGAGAAGTGCGCAAACCTCGTAACTATGAATTGTCCTTCGCGTTTGCCCAGCCTGCCAAGCGCGCCGGGGTGGCGGTATCTGTAAGGCTTGCAAGCGTGGAACAGCGCCTCGCGCCACTCAGTTTCGATGTCGTTTATGGCGAGCACCTGCTGGTCACCGGCGCCAACGGGTCGGGGAAATCCACACTCTTGAACTGGATAAACTCTGGACAGCCCCCCGCTGACGCCTCGGCAAGCGGAACCATCACACGCGACAAAGCGGTTAGCTTGGTGCCCCAACATTTACCGAGAGTCCGTGATTTTGGATTCACCACCGAAGTCTGGAGAGGGGGAATCGGCAAAGCTGGGAAAGGAATCTTGCACCCCGCAATGTGGGCAACCCCTATCCCCGAACTGTCTGCGGGCAACCAACGCCGCGCACAAATCGCCCAAGCCTTGGCCTCAGCCCCTGCCATCCTCATCATCGATGAGCCGACCAATTTCCTCGACCTCGACAGTATGCAGGCCTTGGAAGATGCGCTAAGCGAGTGGAAAGGTACGCTGATTATCGCCAGTCACGACCGCTGGCTCATCGACCATTGGCGAGGCTCACAACTAACAACAACCCGATAGTTTCTTCCACTTTCTGATCTTGGTGCGAAACGTGGTAAACGGCGCGACAGTGTTGATATGTATCCACTTCCACACCGGCCACGCCGACGGGGTAGAGGACGCCCACGCCCGCTGCCCTGACTCGAACAACTCCGCTTCGGTCAGACCGTTGACCAGTTGAACTACTTCATCCAGCAGGACTTCAAATCGATTAATCAAATCATCAACAGCGTTAGTTTCCCAACTCTGATAAAACGACTCATACAGACCTCTCAGCTGATTCCATTTAAATCCCGGCGCTGGAGTTACCACCGTAGCGCCAGCCTGTTCCTCACGCTCCCACCCCAGCAACAATTCCATCCAACCGAGCTGGTAAGCAATCATCTGACGGGGCGTGCGATCCACCCCCATCAACCAGCTGATCCCAACCTTCATCAGGCACTTCAGCAAACTCGCGGATAACTAAACCACCGCGCTTAGCAATCTCAGACGCCAACGCAGCACCAGACTCATAGGTTCTCACCGCAGCCCCCTCTTACAAAGCAGCCTAGCCCATTATCTATCTAGGTATTCTAACTCGAAGACCTGCCTGACCAGGAGTAACACGAGATTTAACCCAGTTTCGAGGAGCACTGCACACGCAATTTGATAATGATTATCGTTCTCATTTATAGTAACGCTTATGAAACTAATGAAGATTGTTGCAATTGCGTCAGTAATGACTGTGGCCCTGGCTGGCTGCGGAACCGATTCCGGCGATTACGACCATAAAGGTCAAAAACACGGCGATCACGGCGTGAGTTCCACAGGAACAGAAACCTCGAAAGCAATGCCCCGCGTTATCGTGGCAACCGAGAACGGGGTAAGTATCTTTGATGAGAACCTTAAGAAAGTTACGGATTTTGAGCTCACATCACGCCCGTCGTTAACAACGGCACATGACGGTCGTCACGTAGTGGCTAACCGCCAACACGATAACGAATCGTCCATCATCGATGCGGGTGCGTGGAAGCAGGAACACGGCGATCATTTCCATTTCTATACTGGAAAGCCAGCACTGCTGAAAGAGGTTGTTGAGGGTAATAAACCTGTTCACGTGGTGCCGAATCCGCAAGCGGGGGCGACCGGTATTTTCGCTGATGATGATGGCGCCGCTTCCCTGTTCACCACCGAGAATTTAGAGACAGGTCAGCTTGATGGTCTCACTCGTGTCAAAGCCAACTTGCCGCATCACGGCGTAGTGGTTCCGATGCCTGAAGGTCACTATCTCGTGAGCGCCACAGCACAGGAAGGCACCGCATTGCCCGACACTATTGAACTGCGCCACGGAGAGACTGAGGTAGAGAAAACCTTCACCTGTATGCGCATGCACGGCGAAGTTGCTCGCGGCACCAACGCCGCCTTCGGCTGCGCTGACTCTGTACTTGTTATCAAGAACGGCAAGGGTGTCAACATTCCTACTCCTGACCTTGGTGAGGATCGCGTGGGTACTTTCGTAGCTAATGCGAACTTTTCTACATTGGTCGGTAAGGCTGGCGATAAGCTCGTCTTCGTTGGTGACAATACCACCAAGACTGTCGGGGTGGACGAGGGCGTGAATATCTCGAATCTCGCTATCACACCTGACGGTCATGTGATTACACTCGGAACCAACGGCAAGCTCTACGTCTTTGACGAGACCGGCACCCTTGAACAAACCATGCAGGTGACCGGTGAATGGGTAAAGCCCAGTGGTCACGGCGGCATTGCCCCCGGAGTTGCTGCTGGCAACTACGACGACGCTAACACCGTGTGGGTCTCTGACCCTCTCGCTGGAAAAGTGCACATGATTGACCTCTCTACTACGACCGAGACTGCCACTGCGGAGGTTGCGGGTCAGCCGACATCGCTGGCGGTCACGAATGTGAGCTAGCCACTCGTTGCTTGTTGCGCATGTTTTCCTAACGAACAGTGTGCCCTCTCTAGACAGTTGAGGGGGCACACTTTCACCTATAGTCCAGGGAGTAGAGATTTTCTAGGTACCCCCGAACCTAGACTATCTGGGTGTCGATGCGCGAAGGAACCAATGTGACCGAGTTCATGCCCTCACGACGAACTTGCCGGGAATCCCGACGAATTGCCTCCGCATCCAGCTCGCCCTCGGCATAGATATTGCCAATATGCTCGACAATGTTAGACCTTGAACTCTGAAAGAGCTATGCCATCTGCTGTTGCGTGAGCCAAACCGTCTCGCCCTCAAGCCTGACCTCAATAGTTACGGAGTTGTCTGGGCTCTGATAAATCAGCATCTGTCCTTTTGGTTCATCGGTTTGGCTACCGTCCCTTGTGGTCATGGCACTCCCCCCTGCGCAAATACTGAATAGACGTTGCGGTCATTTGCGGTTACTCGTCATGAACCGACTCATAACACATCAATCACTAAGTGTTTCCTGTCGCAATCGTTCGCGAATTTCCTGATTAAGCAGGTTTTTAGGGACGCCTTGTATCGCGCCTTCAAGAGCTAGTAACGAGTGCTGGCAGGTGAATCGGGGGTGAACACGCCACCATGCTTCTACACTGCCAACTTCGGACAGTTTCGCAGGTGTGTCAATCCCCGCCTCAATAAGTGCTTGCGCTAACTTTGGCCCAATATTTGGAAGATCAGTCAAGTCGTTCATCAGCGCTCCATTTCTCCAGACCAAAAGCACTCTCAGCACAGAAAGAACCCCGGGCCCAAAACCTTCCACCAGTTTCTGCAACGATCAATGTGGGAATAATCATGTGCTATCAATATACCCGCTAACGCAACCTATTTTTGGCTTAAGTAACATTTCGTGTGTCTTTATTTCGGGTTTTTGCGCGGTATTGCAGCAAAAGGTAGGTGTTGGTGGGTTTTTTGTTTCGTGGAGCGGGCGACGGAGGTTTTTTAAGGCGTTCCGGCGGCGCAATGCCCACTGGGCATTGCTTTTATGCCGCCTCCACCGTTTTCGCGACGGCTCACTCTCGCTACGCTCGATGCCGTCGCGCAACCCGGTTCGATTCCCGTCGTAGCCCCACAGATTGACTAAAAGCCGGGCTAAAGCCCGGCTTTTAGTCAATGGAGCGGGCGACGGGAATCGAACCCGCCTTTACAGCTTGGGAAGCTGTCGTTCTACCGATGAACTACGCCCGCGGTTCAAACTACAACAGTATGCCACATTCTAGCAGCAACAGCCAGAAACTCTGTTCCCCCATTGCCGAGGGGTAAAAATTGTCGATACCCCGCCCGCACTCCTCATCTTCACTTAGCGATAGCCTTCACGAAATACAAAATGCCCACAAAACCAGCACTTTACCGCATAAAATCGGGGATTTCCCCTGGATATTCCTCCCAGTACGCTTCCGCCTCGCTCGCTAAAACATCCGACTCACCCCGGCTGGCGTCGTCGGCGATTCCTACCGTGTGAAACCCGGCCGCGTTCGCCACCCGAACCGCATAAACCGCGTCTTCAAACACCCAAGCGTCCTCCGGTACGCTGCCCATCGCCCCCGCAGCCTGCAAGAACATAGTCGGCTCGCGCTTGTGCATCCCCGTCTCCGAAGAGGCGAAATACTGCGTGAACATCTCCTCAATCCCCAGACGCCGAAAAGCCGGGCGAATCAGACCCTCAGAACCGGAACTCACCACCGTCATCGGCACCCCCGCTTCAGCCAGCGCCTCTAGGAAACCCCTGGCTCCGGGCTTGAGCTGCACATCCTCGAGATAGCCGGTATAGACCGCATCTTTGATACCGTTCACGACCTCGCTAACCGTTACGTCCAACCCGAAGCGCTGGTGTACCAAGCGCGCCGACTCGGGCAAAGTCATCTCAAAAAATTGCGCACCCAAGTCCTTATCAACCTCAATCCCCAAGGTCGTCAAGTATTTTCCGGCTGCCTCCCGCCACAGCGGCATAGTGTCGAGCAGCGTCCCGTCACAATCGAAAATCGCGCCTTTAATCATGCCCTCAGGATACCTTCCCAACTTCCGTCCCGGCGCGCATCCTTTCCGGCCTGCACCACTAAACCGTGAAATAACGCCAGTTCCTCCACCGTAAATCCCTCCGAGCGCCACGCCGCATCGCGGGCCTGACGCGCTTGTCGATAGGTCCGAAACTCGCCCAAACCAGCTGCCGCCAGTAATCGGCGCGCATAGGCATCGAAAATAAAAACCGGGCGGTCATAGGCATAAAGTAGGATGTCATCGGCCGTTTCCTCACCCACTCCCGGGACTTGCAAAAGGGAGTTGCGCAACGTTGGGGTGTCCATCTCACCAGCCCGGTCATCAGTTTTTATGTACCATTCGGTCAAGTTTTTCAGGTATCTCGCTTTCGCGCGCATGAAGCCGCTGGGTCGAATGAGTTTCTCCAGTTCGCCCGGGGCGACCCCCGCCAGCCGCAAGGGGTCAAGCAGTCCTTTCTTCCGCAGGTTCTCTAGGGACTTTTCCACGCTGGTCCAGGTCGTGTTTTGGGTAAGCACGCTGCCCACCAGGATCTCGAACTTTGTTTCCGCCGGCCACCACTTTCCCGCATCTCTCACATTGCGTTGCAAAATCTCGAACAGCTCACGAAAACCCGAAACCCGCCCTACCATGCTTGTCATGAAGAACCGCCCGGAGAGACTATTGACCCGAAATCTGCAGATCTCGTGACGAGACCATCAGCAGTCTGCCGCTGGTGAAAGAAACGGTGGCGAACTGTCCGGTGATTTCGTTGGAAACCCCGCGTGTTGAGCCGCGAACCAGAGTAAAGTCCTCGACCAGGTAGCGCGTCCCTGTCAGGGTGAGACCCTCAACATCGCCGTCAAAAGGAATCAAGCCGAAATAGTGGTAGTCGTTGCGGGGCACCGTATGTGTCCCCGGACCCACCAGGGACACCATGTTGTAGCCGTCTATCCAGCGCAGCCGGGCGGAAGTGTGGGCGAATTTCGCCAAAATACCGAGGTTTCCTAAAGTATGATCCAAGCGTCCCCCCAAACCGCCAATGACATCTATGTGCCGGTAGCCGCGAGAATACGCCAGATCGACCGCCGCTTCAGAATCCGTTATTTCCTTGGCGACGGGGAGAATTATCACTTCCACGCCATCGCCGGGTACAGCGCCGCTGGGAGCTTCGAGAGGTGTAGCCGCCAAAGCCTCGGGAGAGAGGGTGCGTCCGTCCGCGAACTCGGTCTGACCTGCCGGACGCGGCGAAGAATCGAAGTCGCCGATGTAGACGTCGGGGACAATCCCCAAATCCCGCGCCACATCCTGACCTGAATCCCCACAAATCACCATCTCGTAGACCGAAAAATCCCAGTCGTCAGCGCACAGCGCACGCAGCCCTTGCACCCCTCCGACCACCACCAAACAACGCGAGTCAGCTGACACAGCGCCATTTTTCGCCGAATCGTCCTGGTTTTCGCCCATCTTGGTCATGGAGTCATTCTAATCTGGCTCCCACGAAGCCCGGAAAATATGACAGATGTCACCCATTTTTTGTGATTGCGCACACTACCGGCCCAAACGCCGGGGCACAATACTTGGATACATGAACACAACCACTACAGCTGCCCTGCAGCTCACTCATTTGCATAAGCACTTTGGGAAAGTCCACGCGGTGGACGGCATCGAACTTAATGTACCGACTGGTACAGTTATGGCCCTACTGGGGCCGAACGGCGCGGGGAAAACCACCACCCTGGATATGGTTCTGGGGCTCAGCGCACCGACCTCCGGACAGGTGCAGGTTTTGGGCGTAAACCCGAAAACCGCGATTTCCCGCGGTCAGATTGCCGCCGTCCTGCAAACAGGGGGCCTGCTTAAAAATATGTATGTCTCCGAAGTTGTCCGCTGGATTGCCGCAGCTCACGGCCGGGATGTTGATACCCTGGAAAACCGCGAGCGGGTGATACGCGCAGCAAACCTGGAGCCGATTCGCAAACGTAAGATTGGGAAATGCTCCGGCGGGGAACAACAGCGGATTAAATTCGCGCTGGCCCTGTTGCCTAACCCGGATTTATTGATACTCGACGAACCGACCGCGGGGATGGACGCCAACGCGCGCCACGACTTTTGGGAAGTGATGCACCGTCAGGCACAAAACGGAAAGACCATCGTCTTTGCCACCCACTACCTCCAAGAGGCCTCGGATTATGCCGACCGTATCGTGGTGATGAATCACGGAAAAATCATCGCGGATGCCAGTCCGGCAGAAATTACTGCCCAGCGAACGCGCAACGTGTCTTTCCAGGTTGACCCCTCGCACCTCAACGCGCTTGCCGCTCAGATACAGGAACACTGGCCCCAAGAATCTGTGGAAATCAAAGACGACAGAATGTACCTTTCGGTACAGAAATCGGATGATTTCGCACGTTTCATTCTTTCTCAACCCGGTGTGAGCCACTTGGAAATCGTCCCTCCCTCTATGGAGGACACTTTCTTTACCCTGACCAGCAACTAAGGAAACCTCATCATGAACACGAAAATATTTGCTCTGGATTTAAAGCGAATTCTGCGCTCACCCGAAGTACCCATGTTTGTCATTGGACTTCCGGTGGTGATTTACCTGATTTTTGGGGTCGCCGCAACCTACGCCAAGGAAATGGTCGCCGACACGACTGTCAATTGGGCCTGGGTCATTATGGTCAATATCGCCGCCTACGGAGCCATTATCTCCACCGCCAGCTTTGCTGCTGGCACCTCCGTGGAAAAGATTCAAGGTTGGGGACGCCAAATCACACTGACTCCCCTGAGTAACGGGAGGTACCTGGGTACCAAAATCGCCTTGGGAGCGCTGCTGGCGGCTTTGCCCGTGGCGGTCATCTTCCTGTTGGGTGGTCTGACTCAAGCCAAAGCGGAGCCCTCTGCCTGGATTATCTCTGTCTTGGTGATTCTGGGCGGATCACTCACTTTCACCCTCTACGGTCTGGCTTTCGGACTGTTGCTGCATTCCGATACAGCCGTCTCTATCGCCTCGGGACTGACCACCCTGTTTGCTTTCATAGCGAATTTTTTCATGCCCCTGGGCGGATGGCTGCTGGATTTCGCGAAATTCATGCCGGGCTACGGTTACGGAATTCTCGCCAGATATGCCGGCACTAACGGAAATCAGATTACTATGGACGGAAAGCCGTACACCGAAAACCTAGGAATTGGCATCGTGAACTTTGTAGTGTGGATCTTGATTTTTGCTCTTCTGGCACTGTGGGGCTATCAACGTTCACGGAGGCACGCATGAACCCGAAATCTTCCCCTGCCCTTACCGCGGACGGTCGCAGTCTCACCAGTTCGCCTTCGAACTCCTACATTTTCACGAGCACCTTCATGAGTCTCGTATGGCTGGGGTTCCTGTACTTTCCGATTAGTCGAGCCCTGACCTTACCCCTGGGGCCGAAGATAATTTCCCTGATATTGACCACCGCATTCGCTCTGGCTTACGTAGCTGCTTTTTCACTCTCGTGGCGCAAACCAATCATGGGAGAGCGTAACTTCCGCTACTTCGACGGCCGGCACCGCCTACGCAAGAGCGACGCCATAGCCTTTGCAGTACTTGTGATGACTACATTGCTACAGGTGGCAGTGTTAGGACCGCTGAAATCCTTGACTTTCCTGCCGTTTATCGCTGCTGCCGCGCCTTTCACCCTGCCCCAGGCGGCTGGCTACATTGCCGGAGCCTTGACGGTTTTAGCCTCCTTCCTCATCCCCCGTTTTGTATCGAATGGTCAAGAATATTTTGGTCTCTCCATCTCCACCTCAGCGGTGTTTATGTTCGTGGCGGGAATAACTTTCTTTATCGGTTCCAGTATTGAAAGCCAGCGCCAAGCCAGAACACGAGCGATTTTGGAAGAACGCGAACGCGTAGCCAGGGATGTACACGATGTCCTGGGTCACACCCTTACGGTCATTGCCCTCAAGTCCGAACTGGCCGGAAAACTGCTGGAACGCTATCCCGGGCGTGCCCAGGCGGAACTGCACGAGATTACAAACCTGGCGCGGGAATCAATCGAAGAGGTTAGGCAGACTGTGGCGGGGCTCAAAGTACAGAGTTTGTTCGAAGAAATCGCCGCCGCGTCTCAGGCATTGGAGAGTGCCGGTATCGGCTTGCAGCGGGAGGGCAGCGCCTGGCCAGACCTCGACTCCATCCCCGCTGTGAACCAAGCGATTTTTGCCTGGGTGATTAGGGAGGCCACCACCAACATCATTCGTCACGCGGCTGCCAGCCAAGCCACTATCAAGTTAGACCGGAGCAACCTGACTATCACCGATAATGGAGTGGGGATTCCCCCCGATGCTGCCGGACACGGCCTGGAGGGACTCAAGGCTCGCGTGGAACAGGTCGGGGGAATCCTCAGTATAGTAGGGAAACGCGGGCTCGCGAGCACCGCGGGCGCCACGGAGCCGCAAAACATCCCGGAGACCGGCACCGTAGTGGAGGTAAAGCTGTGATTAGCGTGGTATTGGCCGATGATCAAGCGCTGGTGCGCGGAGCGATTGCAGCACTGCTGGAACTCGAAGGCGACATTGAGGTAGTTGCCCAGGCCAGCAATGGTCGCGAACTCCTTGATGCCGTCCAAACCCACCACCCCCAGGTTGCGGTGGTGGACATCGAGATGCCCGACCTTGACGGAATCGCCGCCACCAAAGCCATCACCGAGACCACCGCCGATACCAAGACGCTGATTTTGACGACTTTTGGGCGTCCCGGCTACTTGAAACGTGCTTTGAGCGCCGGCGCCAAAGGCTTTATGGTCAAGGAAACTCCCGCCGAAGAACTCGCCGCCGCAGTCCGAACTATTGCCGCCGGTGGCACGGCTGTGGACCAAAAACTGGCCACCGAATCCCTTTTCGAGGGCGATAATCCCCTGACTGAACGCGAGGTGGAAGTCCTGAAAATCGCCGAACAGGGCTTGAAAGTCCAAGAGATCGCGGCTCGGGTGTACCTCTCACCTGGCACGGTACGCAACTACCTCTCGAGTGCGATCAGCAAAACTCACACGGACACCTCGGTGGGCGCGGCTAGAAAATCCCGTGAACTCGGATGGCTCTAAACACACCGCCTATGCGTCCGAGCACCCAGACTACCTAGAATAGGTAAGGCTTACCTAAGCATATTCTGATAGACTGGGAACATGAATGATGACAGTA
>NZ_CFKZQR010000006.1:0-75781 GCF_985070215.1 Mobiluncus sp.
AACCCGGGCGTTAATCCTATTAATTCGCTTCGGTGTGCCATATATGGCACACCGAGCCGAATTAATAGGATTAACGCCCGGGATTTACCGGGATTGTGTCAGGGGTTGAGAGTTTGGCACTGCCAAACAAGGCAAGACCGCAGTCTGGCAAACGGGATGGGATTATCGCGATGCTTTCCAATCCAGAAACGACGGAAACTCCCGTTCACCTAGCGGGAGGGAATCATCGGCAGCGATGCCAAATTGAGACAGCGGGACCCGGATTTTAGGCGGAAAAATCAGTGGGCGCCGGCGAAAATGTCTTCCAGTAGCATCTTCCAGGCTTCGCCGCGCGCGGGAACCCCGTCCAACATGCCGATGGGAATGCCCACTTCGAACAGAGCGCCGGGATGGTCGGATTCCCAAATGCGCTGAACTGCCAGGGCATCGGGACGTATCGCGTCCGGCAGGCCGCGGATCCAACTCTCGATTTTGTCCGCGGGGCTACGTGCGTCGACTACCGCCCAGGTTTGATCTACATAGATAACCGAGATGAGTTTCGCCATGGTGCGCCGGTGGGCTTCGATGAGCGAATCCGCCAAAGCTAACACGCAAGTCTGCCCCGGATGGGCCTCCATCAGGGACTTCAATTCTTCCCCGGAACGAGCCCGCAAAGCCTCACCGGGAAGGGTGGTTTTCGGCCCGCCCAGCACGCAATAGGCGTCCTCGCCCAGCCGACCCGCCAAACGCTGCGCGGTTTCCACAATCGACAGGGATATCGGCGAGGAACCGACCACTACAATCGTGGAACCAGGCTTTTCCAGCAGTGGCACCGGCTCGGGTAAAGCCCCCAGCACATCATCCAGCGCCATCTCGCTGGTGTCCACGGTACCGCTGGCGACGGCCTCAGCCAGGTTTTCGCCTCCCGGCACCCCAGCAAACAACTCCGCCGGGAATCCCAGTTCGCTCAGAGCCGCGGCCGGCAATTTCGGACCGGAAGCAACGCGCGGAGCGGAGGTAACGATACGCCCGGCACTCGCACCCGGCGCCGCCGCACCCTGCAGGCGCGCATCAAAAGCCCCGCCGGCAGGCCGGGCCATGGCCCCCATCGAGCCGGCTAAACCGGCGGTTTCACTAGCCTTGGGAGCGGCACTCGGTTCAGGCTGAGTTTCGTTGATGAGGGAAGCGGCATCCCCGATTCCCATCTGAGCCATCTGGGCTTCGAGCTGGGCTTGAGCGGCTTCGGTATTGGAGCTGAGCTGGGAACGCGCTTCGTCAAGCAGGTGTTCCAAATCGGGATCTTTCTTGGTGGGTGAAGCGGTGCCGCCATCGTCTCGCACATTGCCTTTACCGGTCGCGGCAGAATCGGCGGATTCACCAGCATCCGGGGGAGCCTGCTTTTTCTTTCCTAAGCCGGCTTCGTCAGCCTGTTCCGAAAGAGTCTTGTGGGTGGGCTTGGGTTTGGCGCTCGCCGCAGCGGCAGCCGCAGTGCCGGTAGCGTTGCGGAAGCTCTGGGGCGGTTCGCCGACCCCCTCGACTTCCACCAGGACTTCATAGTGTTCCTTGGCGAACATCCCGGCCAGGCCGCCCTTGCGGACTTTTTCGGCTTTGAGCACGGTGACCCGTCGGCCCATCCGTTTTACTTGGCCGATGAGGACGTCAAGGCGATCGCCTTCAACCAGATATCGCGTGGCTGCCACTTATCGTTCCCATCGTCTCGATCATTACTTTCGCGCCCGACACTTCGGTATACGACAGCACCGGCAAACGCGCTATACCAAGGTTAACAAGTTTTCGCAGCGCTGGGCGTAAGACAGGCGCACAAACTAAAACAACAGAAAATCCGGTCTGCTCCGCCTGCTCGGTCACTTCGCGAGTCTGGTTCAGGAAAGTCTCCATCCGATCCGGGTCCAGAGCCAGTTGGGAGCCTTCATCGCCGGGACGTACGCTCTCCAGCAGGGACTGTTCAAAAATCGGATCCAAGGTAATGACCCGCAGTACCCCTTCCATCACGTACTTTGCCACAATCGAGGGACCCAACTCCGCTCGAGCCGCCTCGATGAGCTGCTCAGGTTCGGTGGTCTGCTTGCCTTTCACGGACAGTGCCTCAAAAATCCGGGGCAGGTCCAAGATGGGGACCTGTTCTTCCAGCAAGCCTTGCAGCACAACTTGGACTTCACCCAGGGACAGCATCGCGGGGATGAGTTCCTCCACGGCGCTCGGGTTCGTCTGGCGCACCCCGTCGACCAGGATACGCACGTCTTCACGAGACAGGAGCCGCGCCGCGTTCTCGCTGACCAGCGCCCCCAGGTGGGTAATCAGCACAGAAACACGATCTACTACGGTCGCTCCACCCAGCTCGGCGTTGTAGCGTAACTCCACGGGAATCCATTTGCCGGTCAAGCCGAATACGGGTTCGTTGGTGATTTCACCAGGCAGGTCGTCCAGGATATCGCCCAAGGCCAGAACCTTTCCGGGCGGGGCGATGCCGCGGCCGACTTCCACGCCGGACATGCGGATGACGTAGGTGGACACGGGCAGGTCTACAGAATCGCGGGTGCGCACCGGCGGCAGGACGAAGCCCGATTCGAGAGCCACTTTGCGGCGCAGGCCGCGCACTCGCGCCAGCAGGTCGGTGTCGGTGTTCGCTCCCACTAGGTCGATGAGGTCAGGAGCAAGGAGGATTTCGAGGGCGGGGACTCTCATCTGTTCGATGAGCTGTTCGGGGGTTTCGCCCGCGGGCTTGGAGTCGTCCTCCTCGACCACGACCTCTTCCTCAGCCTCGACTTGCTTGAGTTTCGCCATGGAGCGCCACCCGGCATACAGCAGCAGGGCGCCGATGACAAAGAACGGGGCCTTCGGCATGGCCGGAATGATCCCCATAAAGACGCAGGCCAGCCCCGCGATAAACAGCGCGGCGAAGGACTGGGTCAGCTGGCGAGAGAAGTCCCCGCCGATACCACCTTCGGGAGAGTCCTTGGAACGGGTGACGATAACGCCGGTAGCCAAGCTCATCAGCAGGGACGGAATCTGGGAAACCAGACCATCGCCGACCGTCAGCTGGGAGTATGTCGCGATGGAGTCGCCAACCGACATGCCTTCAACGACCATGCCGATGATGAAGCCGGCGATGAGGTTGACGATGGTGATGACGATACCAGCGATAGCATCGCCCTTGACGAACTTGGAACCACCGTCCATAGCGCCGTAAAAGTCGGCCTCGGAAGCAATCTCGGCACGCCGGGCACGAGCGGTTTCTTCATCGATGAGACCGGAGTTCAGGTCGGCATCGATAGCCATCTGTTTACCGGGCATAGCATCCAAGGTGAAACGCGCCCCGACTTCCGCCACACGCCCCGCGCCGTTGGTAATGACGACGAAGTTGATGATGACCAGGATGACGAATACCACCATGCCGACCACAAAGTTGCCGCCCACCACGAAAGTCCCGAATGCCTCGATGACTTTGCCGGCTTTCGCGGAACCACCCCCGGAGCCGGGCGTCAAAATCAACCGGGTCGAAGCGATGTTCAAACTCAGCCGGAACAGTGTCAGCACCAAAACCAGGGTCGGAAACACCGAAAAGTTTAACGGCTTGGAAACGAACATGGTCGTGAGCAAGGAAATCATGGACAGCATGATGGACATGGTGAGCAGGACGTCCATCATCCACGGCTGCAGCGGGAAAACAAGCAACATGACGATGCCGACAACCCCCATGGGGACTATCAGCTTCGGTATCAATGTGGCATCAAATTTGCCCTTCACGTGCCGGTCTCCTCACGGCCATGGACTCCATTCCTCACTTATCTTACCGTTGCCCCATCGGCAAAAGGGTCGTTTACATTAGTTTTTCCAACTTTTTAGGGGCAAAACTGGTTCGTCAGGATTCCTTCTCAAAGAGGTAAGAGGGCATCTTGTGAACCCCGCCGCGAGTCCCGCGCTTTTTCAGAATCAACACGAATGCCAGAACCTGGGCGACCGCGGTATACAGCTCCTCGGGAATCGCCGCCCCGACCTCGACCGTGGAATACAGAGTCCGCGCCAGCGAAACGTCCTCTACCTGGGGAATCTTTGAATCCTGGGCGACTTCACGAATCCGCGAAGCAATATGGTCCACCCCTTTCGCCAGGACTTTCGGGGCGCCCTGACCCGCTTCGTACTTGAGCGCAACAGCGTAGTGGGTCGGGTTTACCACCACTACGTCAGCGTTAGCGGCGTCAGCAATCATCCGGTTGCGACTCATGGCGATGGCACGAGAGCGGCGCTGGGACTTAATCAACGGGTCGCCTTCGTCCTGTTTGTATTCTTCCTTGATTTCCTGCTTGGACATCTTGGTCTGTTTCTGGTTCTTTTTAAAGATAAACAGAGCGTCCAGCACGGAGACCGCGATGCCGGCGATAACCGAAGCCCAGATGAGCAGCCACATCTTGCCCTGACCGTAGGCAATCAAATCCCACAACGAGATATGTCCGGCCGCTCCCATTATCTCGGTGACCCCGGAAATGACTACGTACAACACGATGCCCACGGCGATGGTCTTAAGCAGGGCCTTCAAACCGTTCCACAAGGGCTGGATGCCGACCACTTTCTTAAAGCCCTTGACAATATTCAGGTTTTGCAGTTTGGGCTTCAAGTGTTTGGCGGAAGGGAACACGCCTTTACCTTGGATAATGTTCACCATCACGGCGACCAGCAAAATGGCCAGCATGAACGGCAGCAGAGTCCACACAATCGTACCCAACGAGGAGGCCAAGAAACCCACGATTTCTTGCTTAGAGGGAACCTCTTTGAGGGTCACCGCCGTCAAGGTCTGATGACGAGCCTTTTGGAACGCCGTGTCCATCATGAACGGAAGCAAGGCTGCCCCGGCGGCCAAGGAAATCCACCCGGTCAGATCCTGGGACTTTTGCAGGCCACCTTCCTCACGAACTTTTTTCAGATGCCGCGGGGTGGCCTTTTCAGTCTTTTCGCCGGAATCGCTCACATGAACACCCCCTGGAAACTCACCATGACCTTATCCATCAGTTTCTCAACGACCTGAGGAATGACCACCATAATCAGGGGGGCGGTGAATGCGGTCATCATAATCTTCAGCGGGAAGCCCAAGGTAAAGGCGTTCATGGCCGGCGCAACCTTGGTCAACAGACCCAGACCCATGTCGGTGAGGAACAGCACCAGCAGCAGCGGCCCGGCAATCTCTATGGAGGCCACCATCAGTTCACCGAAACGAAACACCAGACGGTCGGCGTAGTTGGCCATGTCAAAGACCGCGCCGACCGGCATGGCGTTAAAAGAGCGCGCCAGTCCCATTATCAGCAGCTGGTAGCCGTTGGTAGCAAAAAGCATGGCCATGGCCGTCAGTTCGTAGACCCGCCCGAAAGTCGCCTGGTTCGTCATGGTCAGCGGGTCGAAGGCCTGGGCCATCGTAAAGCCGCCTTCAAAGTCAATGAGCGAACCGGCCATCTGGAGTGCCGCGATGATGATGCGCACCATGACCGCCATAGAAAAGCCGATGAGGGCTTGAATCAGCAGCTCAAATAGGAATACGTCCGATTGCTCTATCGGCCCGACCCGGCTCATGCAAGCGAACCCCAAAGCGGCCCCCAACAGTGCTTTTACTCGGCCAGAGATGGCACGGCTATTAAAAGGCGGGCACAGCGCCAGGAAAACGGTAGCGCGCACGGTGGCCAGGGCAAAAGCGGTAAAGAGAGCGAGATTGATGGTCATTGCCCCACCTCGCCTTAAGAATTCAGCAGGGCTGGAATCCGCGCCATCATGTCTTGGGTGGTGGTGACCAGGGTTTGCAGCATCCAGTAGCCCGAAATATACAGGGCAATCCCCACCGCAACGGTCTTGGGGACGAAAGTCAGCGTGACTTCCTGGATTTGGGTGATGGACTGGAACAGCGAAATGAGAAAGCCCACGACCAGGGAGGTAATCAAAATGGGTGCCGCCAGCTTGGCCCCCATCAACATGGCGGTCAACGCGAGGTCCAAAACTGCGGAGGAGTTCATCGGTACGTTCCTATCAAGGTCTTGGTCAACAAGCCCCAACCGTCAACCATGACAAATAGCAAAACCTTGAAAGGCATAGAAACCATCACTGGAGGAAGCATCATCATACCCATACTCATCAGGGCGGCGCCCACGACCAGGTCAATGACCAGGAAGGGGATGAACACCACGAACCCGATGATGAAGGCGGAACGGACTTCGGAAATCATGAACGCCGGCACCAGGGTGGTGAAGGGGGTTTCCTCCAGGCTGGGCGGATTAGGGCGGTCCGCGGCGCGGGTCATCAGGGCGATGTCCTCCTCGCGGGTCAGCGGTCCCATGAACTCGCGCACCGGCTTTTCCGAGAGTTTCAGCATATCCTGCACTTGAATCTTGCCGTCCATATAAGGCTGCACAGCGTCTTGCCAGATAGACGTGATGGTGGGGCTCATGATGAACAGGGATAGGAATATCGCCAAACCGGAGATGACCTGGGTCGGAGGAATCTGATTCAGCCCCATCGCATTGCGCGCCATCGCCAAGACGATGAAAATCTTGGTGAAGGACGTCATCATCAACAGCAGTGACGGCGCCACTGAAAGCACGGTAATCAGCAGGAACACCAGGACGGCGGTGGAGGGCGCTTTATCCCAGCCGTTGACGTTCAGTTGAATGCCGGGTTTTTCTGGATTGACCGGGGCGTTCGGGTCATCAGGGCCGATGATGTCTCCCGGATCCGTTAACGGGTCGGGTTGCCCAGGTTGGATTACATTTGCAGAGCTCACAAGGGCGGATTGTCCTGGTTGACTGAGCGCGGGGGCTGCCGACTGGCTCACGGTTGACGCGGCCGGGGCGACCGCAGGGTCGGCTGAAGCGTGGGGCATGGAAAAATTGATGGCAAAAACTGCCACGACAGCCAGGAACCAAGCCAGCTGCAGGCGCAGACGAGCCACGCGCTGCTCCGGGCTCAGCTCCCGATGTTTCAAGCCGAATCCGAAGCGAGAGCCGCGGGCGCGTTCGCGTTTTTCCCGTTCCAGGCTGGTGGCATCGACAGCGGTTCGCCCGGAACCGATGGTGTCCGCGCCGAAATCGGGGGGCAAGGTGAACGTGACACCCAGGCGTTCCCAGTGAGCGGCGCTGGTGCGGTACTGGTCGCGCACGACCTGACGGAAGGCAGCTTGGCGCCGCGCTTGGCGCGCCTGGCGCTCCCGTGCATAGGCTTGAAACTCCGCCACCGAAGCGGCGTGTTGGGTCAGCAACATGTCACTCATGCGGACTCACCGCCGAAGTCTGGGATGCGGCGGCAGGAAAAGTTTTGTCTGCCGGCTTTTTGTCGCTCGCCGTGGGTTTCGTAGGCGCTGTTTTCGTGGGGACGAGCTGACCGTCCGCGGCAGGTTTCTGTGGTCCCTTGGCCCCGAATTCGGCGGCAATCTGAGAGGCTAGAGCATCCATCTGTTCCTCAGTAACCTGCGACTTCGGCTTGGCTTTGGCCGCGGCAGGGGCGGCTGGCGTTGCGGGCCTGGCCTGCACGGCAGTACGGCTTGGCGTGACGGAACGAGTCTCGGTAGGCTTCGGGCTCGCCGACTGCGGCGAGGGGCGCGAGCCCCGCTCGGCACGTTTCGTGGCGCGAGCCAACAGCTCCCCAAAAGGCCGGGACACCGGCTGATTAGCCCGCTCCTGAAAAGCCTCGGCGGCAGCGCTCAGTTCCGCGGACATTTCCTCCGTGTCATAAATCTCGGCGATGGGAGTGACGGAGGAATCCCCCGCGCCCACCAGGAACATTCGCCCGCCAATCTCGATGAGGGCGACTTGGGAAACCCGAGACAGCTGCAGTCGAGACACCAAACGCAAGCCCGGACCCTCGTAATCACCGAGGTTAGTGCGCTTGAACCAACGCCACAGCAGCCACATCAGCAGGAACACCACCACGATTCCCACGATGAAGCGCAGGAATATCATCATGGGGTTCTCGGCGGGCTGGCCGGTCAACGGCACGTCCGGGGTGAGCGTATCGGAGGCAGGGGAACTCGGCGGGGTACCCTTTGCGGGTGTAGTCGGAGGGGAAGCTGGAGTGGAGCCGACCAGCTTCGTGTTGCCGGTCGGGCTGGGGCTGGCCGGGTCTGAGGTTTCGGAAGCGCTCAGAGCCGCGGCAAGGTTATTGAGGTGAACGTAACCGAGCGTTGTCCACGCCACACCGGTCTGTAAGACGCCCAGTAAGCTCACCGCTCACCCCTTTTCGACTGATCCATTCACTAGGACTGGCTCTGATTCTGTTGATCGGCCAGAGACACAATCTCCGTAATACGAATACCGTATTCTTCGTCAACCACGACAATCTCACCGCGAGCAATGAGGCGGCCATTCACCATGACGTCAGCGGCTGAACCGGCGGAACGATCCAACTCGATAACGGAGCCGGGGGACAAATCCAGCACGTCATGCACCGCCAACTTGGTGCGCCCGATTTCCGCCGTCAAAGTCATCTCGACGTCATAGAGCAGTTTCATAGACTCGGCGCGCTGCTCGGGAGTGGCAGTGGCCTGAGTGACCGGACCTTCGGGAGTCTCCTGGGCTTTGTCCTCGGCGGCGGTTTCCTGGACCGGCGCGGGACGCACCGCTAACCAGCCCTGCACCGTGCCGTCAGCCTCCAAGGTGGCCTTAATCCAGTCTTCGCTGTCCAGCAGGTCGTCTACGGTTCCCTCGGTGGTGTTTTCCATGACCCCGGTCCCCAGGGCAGAAGTAGCCGCTTCCAAAGCCGGCAACAACGCCTGGGTCTGGGTCATCCCCTCCGCGCCCTCCAAGGCTTCCGCAATAATCGAGGAGGCGACCAAGCACACCTGCAGAGATTCTTCGGCGGATAGAGTCGTGACCACTGCGGGAGAATCAGCACCCGGCATCGGGTCGCCGGGCTCCCATGAGGATGCGGTAAGCTCAGTGGTCGAGGGTAGTAGTGGTATGACCGCCTGGGCAGCATCCAGAACCTGATTCGGGGTCACGCTCATTTCTTTTCTCCTTTGTTAACCGAAACCACCATCGCCGCTAAACGCGACCCGGAAGTTCCTGCAGCCGTTTCTGCCAAAATCAAATCCCCAACCACCATATCCAATGGACGAGAGGTCGGGTGAATTAAAGGTAAGGTATCGCCGATAGCCAGGCCATCGAGTTCACGCGGATTGACCTTCCGGGGAGTGAAACGCACCGCCACCTCAACCGGCACGTCTTCGATAGAATCCACCAGGAGCTGACGCACCGCGGCGGCTTCCGCTTTTTGCTGTTCGGTACGAGTGTCATGGACATCGCCCTGATGAATCGCGTCCGTAATCATCGACACCGGCATCATGATGGAGCAGTCGTCCTGGTGTTCCCCGGCGGTCAGTGTAATCGGGGCAAACAGCACCGGAGTGGAACCGTCCACGACCTGCACAAACTGAGGAGCATACTCGATGGTGCGGAATTGGCTACCCAGCGGCAGCATCGATTGGAAAGCCACATCGAGGTCAGAAAGCACCCGCTTGAGGAAGTCAATCAGGACCGAAACCTCGACCTCGGTCAGTTCTCGGTCAGGAGTCGATTCCACATCTCCGGTTCCACCCAGCAAGTGATCGACCCAAGCCAGAGCGGTTTGGCGAGGGAATTGCAAAACTCCCTTGTTGCGCCCCCCTTGGAAATCAATAATCACCATCAGAGTCTGGGTCGGCAGGGTCTTAATGTAATCGTCATAAGACCGCATGGACAAATCCCCGACTTCACCGGTTATCACCACATGCAGGCGTCCTACCAGCTGGTTGACCCAGTGCCGGGTAAAGGCTTCCAGAGCCATCTCCATAATGCGCGCGTACTCACGCGGGAGCTTCATCGGTTTACTAAAGTCGTAAACTCTCGCATCTACGTCAGTCTGAACGGTACTTGTCTTTGCCATCGTTTTCCATTTTATCCAGGTAAACCGTTAGAGTTTGGGGTTTTCCTGCGTTGTTAGAAAGAATTGCCTTCAGTCTCGGGTGGTCCCCGCCAGCAAGTTTGAGCTTTACTGGTAGGCAAAAGTGGTGAACTGGACAGTCACCACGTGTCCGTTATAAGGCGGAATCGGGCTCTTGTTCAGCTCGGCGGTATATTTCTTTTGCAGCTCCTGCATCGCGCCGGGCTTGTCCAAATCCTCTTTCTTCATGCCTTTGAACAGCCGTAAAGCCGCGTCGCGAGCGGGGGACGGATCGATGTCCGAGCTGCCCTCGCCCTCTGGCTTGATTTCTTCGTCAAAGTAAATCGTGGCCGCAAACGACATGAATCCATCATCGAGGTTGATACTCAGCGGCTCCCCAGTCGACACCGACTGCTTGCCCATCACCAGAGCCTTAGTGGTCTCTACGGGTTTCGGGGATTCCTTTTCACCGTCTCCTCCCCCGATGACACCGAGCAGCTTCAGCGCCAGGAACACACCCACCGCTAATACGGCCAGAATCACTACAATCAGGACGACGAGCAGAATCTTTTTCGCGCCGCCCTTCTTGCCCGGTTCCGCTCCCGCCGGAGGCGCGGTTGGGGGCATAGCCGGTTTAGCGGCTGCCGGGACCGGTTTTGCGGCGGTGCCTCCCGCTGGTTTCGCTCCAACACCGACTGGCATATTTCCTCCCTTAGGTCCGGACCAGCATGGCCGGTTCCGGTCTGTGTTTAGAATCGGACCGCGTCAGAGACTTTGCAATTGACCTGCACCGGGACGATTCGTATTATCCTTTTCCTACGTTACCTGTAAAGTCCTGCTCTCGGGGCGGCTTGACCCCGAAAATCTAGCTTTTTCGATGTCATCGTTCGATGAAACCCGCCCAGCCTAGTCCTCATTGCCCGTAGCGCCTGGCTCACCCGCGGTGCCTTCCGGCGGCGGGGGTGCTAGGGACGGGCCAATATTGGGAGGCGGCGGGGCGATGTTGGCATTTGTCCCACCCGCGAGCTGTTTCGCCGCATCGGGCAGTAAGGCGCGGACGGAATCTTTTGCGGTTGACATAATGACAATATCCACACGCCTGTTGAAAGCCCAAGCATCCTGACCGTCCGTAGCCTCAGTCTGATGATCGGCTCCATATGAAATCGTTCGCAGTTTCGCCCCCGGCACTCCACCGTCCTTTAGCGCAATCAGCACCTCAATGGCACGAGCTGAAGCCAGGTGGTAGTTAGAGGGGAATCTCGCGTTAGCGATTGGTTGCGGATCGGCATAACCTTCGATGGCAATGCTTTCTTCTAGGGATGCCAAAACCGGGGTCACCGCACCGAGTACCTCACGAGCGGTGGGCTGAATCGTTGCCTCTCCAGTCTTAAAGTAGGTGTCGTTGGCAACCATGCCCAACACCAGGCCCTTGTCGGTGATGCGCATCGCCAGGGCGCCTTCCTTGCCAGCCGCTTTCAATTGTTCTTCAACCTGTTTCTTGATGGAGTTCAAGTGACTGGCTTCCCGCATAGCCTGCATACGTTCGGGCTGAGATTGAGGATTTTGGTTCAGGTTACCCATCAGACTGCCCAGCTGCACCGCCGAGGTGGAACCGGCCAAAATCCCCAGTCCCCCATCGGTTTGGAGCGGATTGGCAATCTGAATGGTGGCGTTGAAACCGGCCGCCAGGGACGTGCGCAGCTTGGCCAATTTGCCCTGATCAACCTGAGAAATCGCGTACAGCACCAGGAACAGGCACATCATGACGGTAATCATGTCCAGATAGGATACTGCCCAACGCTCGGTGTTGTCAGGTGCCGGACATTCATGCTTACGCTTTGCCATACAAGTTCCTCCTCTCGGTGTTTGCGGAAAAGTCGTTTCCTAACGACGGGTCAGGGCTAGGCCGCTTTTTCGGCCTTTAGTTGGTTCGGCGGAATCAACGAGCGCAGACGTTCGCCAACCTGACGCGGGTTCGCCCCGGACTGCAGACTGATGAGCCCTTCCATGACGATTTCCATCCGAGCCAACTCCAGATTGGAGATTCTCTCCATACGGGAGGAAATCGGCAGCCAAATCATGTTCGCGCTGAGCAGACCCCACAGGGTAGCCACGAAAGCCGAAGCAATCAGCGGTCCCAAAGTCTCGGGCTCGGACAGTTGCGTCAGCACGTGCACCAGGGAAATCACGGTACCGATAACGCCAATGGTCGGGGCATAACCGCCAGCGACGTGGAACCAGGCATAAGCGGTCTTGTCTGACTGCTTGCGAGCCTCAATTCTATCCGTCAGCATGGAGCGCAAATCTTCGGGATCCATGCCATCGATGGCAGCCATCAAACCTTCACGCATAAACGAGTCCTCAATGCCTTTCGCGGCGTCTTCCAAAGCCAACAGGCCTTCGCGGCGGGCTTTTTCAGACAGCGACACGATGGTGTCAATCGCGTCGGTAGCATCGGGGACCTTAGCTGTGAATGCTTTCGGAACCTGGCCAAAAGCATAGAGGAAGTCTCTCATGGTGAACGACGCCATGGTCGCCAGAAGCGTCCCCCCAAAGACCAGGGTCATAGGCGGGGGCAACAGGATGTTTGTAATCTCGGCACCCTCCATATACAGCATGGCTACTACTGCCGAGAGCGCGCCAACGATGCCAACGATTGATGCGGGATCCATACTTAGTCCTCCGAATCTTTCTCAATGTTCACCACGGTAAGCCTCGCCGCAGGCGTCGAAGTCCGGGAATCGTCTTGGATGATTTCCTCAACGCGAGCCAGCAGGCGGGCGCGGTCCTCACGAATCAGTTCGATGACTTCGGTCACGGTTTGGGAAACCACGTAGCGAGTTGCGTCCACCATGACAATAATCGTGTCAGGCGTGGACTCGACGCGCTCAATCAGGTCAGGGTTTAGGACAAAGTCCGACCCGCCCAAGCGTGTCAACGCAATCATGGTTCCTCCTCTGCGCGGTTTTCCTTAACTTCGGTGTTTTTTCTGAAATTGAAAGGCTTTTAGGGATTTTCCAAGGAATTTCTCGGGTTTTTTCACCCTGAGTTCAGTCCCGGTTTACCCCTGGTTTAGCGCTTCATATTCACCAGTTCCTGCAGGATTTCATCCGACGTGGTGATGACGCGGCTGTTTGCCTGGAAGCCGCGCTGGGACAGAATCAGGTTCGTGAACTCGGCAGCCAGGTCTACGTTCGACATTTCGATGGCGCCGCCCGTCATGGCGCCACGCTGGCCGGTGCCGGCTTCGCCAATCTGGGGCTGCCCGGAGTTACCGGATTCCACGAAGTAAGAGCTGCCCGCCTTTTCCAAGCCCAGCGGGTTAGCAAAGCTGGCCACAGCGATACGCGCCAACGGCCGGTTATCCCCGTTCGAGAACGTGCCACGAATCGTGCCGTCAGCCTCGACCGAGTAACCCGTCATGTAGCCCGCCATATTGCCATCGACCTGCTTTTGACCGAAGTTATTAACCCCGCCGAAGCCGGTCATCGCGGACAGGTCCAGATTAACCTTTTCTTTCGTGACATTTGGAGTCGGAATTGTGGTCACTTTAGGCGATTTGGTCGTATCGACATTGACCTGATCGAGCTTGAATTTAATGCTCTTTAAGGCTTTCTGAGACTCTTGATCCAGAGTACCGTTCGTTCCAAACTGGAATAGCAGCACTCCGTCATTGGCATCAGTCTTAACCGTGGATGCGCCGGTTTTGACCTTGCCGCCAGCCGTAACTTCCAGCTTGATACGTGCCCCACCATCAGTTGTGGCTTTTTCACGCTGTTTTTCGTCTAACTCTGCGTATGCTTTCGCGTCATAAGCGCGCAGCTCCCACTTCGGTTCGGTACCGGGATCGGCAAAATCAGTACGCGCGAAAGTCAGCAAGACATCGTGCGGGTTGCCCTTATCATCGTAAGCATGCACGATTTGGGAACGCTGGAACGCGTTATCCGGCGAAGTCTTGGAGCCGGTCGGATCCATATAAATTTGGTCAGCGGGAATGTTACCGCCATAAATGACCTTGGTAGTCGGTCTGCCCTCTACCGTCTGAGTTAGCGGCAGGGTGATATTGCCGGGAGTACCCGAAGCGTTAATGGTTCCGTCCTTGTCGCCCATCCAGCCCTGCACGAACGAGCCGTCTGCCGCGACGACCTGACCTTGGGCATCCAAACCAAAGGAGCCGTTACGGGTGTACACGCTGGAACCGTTGGTTTTGCGCAGGACATAGAACCCGTCACCATTAATCATGGTGTCCAGGTTACGGCCCGTCATCTGGGCCGCGCCGCCGGTGAAGTTTTGGGTGATGGACTGGAGCTTCACACCCAAACCGACCTGCGCGGGGTTCATACCGCCGCGCTCGTTTAGTCGAGGCGCCGCCCCGGAACGCACCAGCTGGCTGAACGTGTCCTCGAAACGAGTCGACGCGCTCTTAAACCCGGTGGTATTGACGTTAGCGATGTTGTTGGAAGTGACATCGAGCATGGTCTGGTGGACACTCAAGCCCGAGATGCCGGTAAATAGTGAACGTAACATTTTCTCTTTCCTTTGCTCTATGAAGCCGCGGGGGCTGGAGTGTTGTTTCCTTGATTAGTGGTCTGTGTAGCCGGGGCGGGAGTGGCTCCCGGCTGGTTCGGGGTGGTTCCAGTGGCGGTTCCCGAAGCCGCCGGCGTGTTCTTGGGTTCGGTGGCCGCGCCTGTCTTTTTGCCCTCCTGCACGGCGTCCTTGATGGCCTTATCCAAAGGCGTGTCATCAGTCGGGTCGGCGATACCGAGGATGTCGCTCATGTCGACCTTTTGGTTGCCGATGTGGGCCAAGACTTTGCCGTCAGCCAGGAACTCCACGGCTTCAATCTTGCCCGCGGTCGTCACGGCGTTGCCATCAGCATCAACGGCGTCATACACGGCCGTCTTGCCGACCATGGTCGTACCCTGGGCGCGCTGCTGAGCCTCAAAAGACTTCTTGGAGGCCTCGGTCATCTGAATCATCTGTTCCATGTTCGTCATGGTCGAGGTCTGTTCCAGCAGCTTCGCGGTATCCATCGGCTCGGTCGGGTCCTGGTACTTCAACGTCGCCAACAGCAACTTCATGAAGTCGTCCTTGCCCAGCTTGCCGGGGTTTTCCTTCGTTTGAGCAGCCTTATCGGTCTTTTGTCCCTCGTTCATTTTCTTAAGGAACAGGGCCTGCTTTTCGGCATCGCTCATTTCCTTGGTGGTGGCGAGGGTTTTCGCTTCCTCTTTTGCCTTGGCGTTTGCCCCGATTGTGTAATTATCCACAATCGGATTGGCGCCGGCGCTTACTGCATCAACTGGCATAGTATTCTCCTCACAATCACGCGAACATATCCACCGAACCATCGGTGCCGTCCTTCAGGACGTCACCCACCTTCGGCCTGGAAACAACGTCTTCTGGTTCAGTTTCGGATCCATCCGTACTGGCTGCGCCTGCCTGGCCAGCCTGACCGGTTTCCCTCTCGGAAGAACCGGTTCCAGCGCCCGTGAACTGGGCAAACTCTTGAGCGTTTTCCGCCACATCCAAATCCGCCTGCAACCCGGTGGAAGCCAGGTCACGGCGCAAGTCGCTGAGCACTTGGCGCAGCTGGTCGCGCGCCGCCTCCGAAGCTCCCAACAGCTGCAGATGCACGGTGCCGTCAGCGTGGAAGTTCGCCGCCACCCGCACCGGGCCGAAGGTCTCGGGGTTGATGGCTAACTTCAGCTGATGCTGACCCTGACCCAACACTTTCAACCGTGACAGCTGGTGCTGCATCTGGTCAAAGAGCTGCTGGCTCAAGTTCGGGGCGTAAGTCGGGGCGGCTTGGGCCACCGGGTTCGGGGTGGACACAGCCGGAGCAGCGGCCGGCGCGGCGGATGCCACGGGGGTCGTCTGAGCCGAGGTGCCGGACACAGCGCTCACCGCGGAGCTACCTGCATTGGACGCTCCCGCCGCGGAGGCATTCGCGCTGTTCCCAGCTGCTTGCCCGGCCGCCGCCAAGGCTTCGGACATTATTGCTGGCTGCTCGATTGCTTCAGGCACCACCGGGGCTGCGACCTCAGGTTTTGCCGGAATCAGTGACGGGGCTTTACCGGATTTCAGCTGGGCGGCGATGTCTGCCCCGTCTATCGGTTTTTCTGTCTGCGGCGTCTGGACCACGGTAGCGGAGGGCTCCGGAGTGTCCGGGGCGGCCTCGGGCTGGGTCAAAGCCGGTTCCTCAGTTTCAGGCGTCGCCGTTTCCGTTTCTAGAGCTGGCGCTGGGGTCTGTGCCGTGGTTCCCTCGAGGGTGAGGGGGACGGCAGACTCCTCCGGGACCACTTCCGAGGTCGTTTCAGCGGTTTCCGTCAGCGTTTCCACAATCTCTGCGGCCACATCCGTCCCGGTTTGCTGCGCAACCGCGGTATTCGCGGCGGTGTCCCCAGCGGGGGTGGTTTCCGCAGTCTGTTCAGTATCGGCCGATTTCGTGGTGTCCTGAGCCGGCTCATCTGCCGGTTTCGCTTTATCAGCGCGGTCCTTTGGTGTGGTCGAGTCCTTCGCCGCAACTTTTTCGGGACGCCCCGGGCGTTCCGGGCGTTCGGGACGCTCGGTCTTGTCGGCCCGGACATTGCCAGGTTGACCAGGGTTGTCATGACGCGTACGGGACGGACGAACCGACGCTCCCGGTTCAGTCGCCCCGACACGGGAAGGCTTTGCCGGAGCAGGGCGGGAATCACGAGCCGAGCCGGGGTGGTTTTCCCCACGGCGTGCCACCCCTTCATCGGGAGTGCGAGCTTCGGTCGCCAACGCACTCATGAGGGACTCAAAAGCGGTGGTGTCGGCTGTTTTCGCACCCTGCGAAGCCATTTGGGCGGCAATCGCGGCCGCGTTCGTGTTCTTAATATCGATCATGTCACACCCCCAAAGATGAACGTAGGGCGCCCAACGCACTCAAGGACGACGCGGTATTGCTCAAGCTCGCGTTGGCTCCCATCGTGCCGCGGTTCCCGGCCAAAGCCCCCAAGCCGCCGGCCGCATTAGAGCCGTACAGTGAGGAGCCGCCCAAGAACTGGCTGAGTAGGGTCGAGCTGTAAGAATTATTCGAGTTAGCGGTTCCCATCAAGGCAGCCAGCGGATTCGCCCCGGCAGTGCCCGCTCCCGTTCCTGACAGGGCTCCCACCAGCGCGGCAGCCAGGTCTGCGGACGGATTGCCCGGATTCGCCGCACCGCGGTTAGCCGGACCGGAAGCCGCGTTATTTTGGGCCAAAGCCGCATTGCCCAAGGCTCCCAGCAAGCTCACCAAACCCGCCGCCACGGCATCCGGCGAAGGCGCCACCGCGCTGCCGTTGTCTCGGAAAGCCGCGTTCGCAGTGACCCCGGTCGGGGCTGCGGATTTATCGGAATCTTCCACGGACGGGGTGACGCGGGAAGCGGCCTTGGCGGTATCCGGAGCCGTCGGCGCGTTTACAGTCGAAACGGGCGCCCCCGGAGCGTCTCCCGCAGAGGGCATCACGCGGCGAATGGTCACAATCGGACCCAAGTCAGAAACGTTGGCTTCCGTTACGGTCTTGCCGGGGCGCGGCGCGTGAATCGCCTTGCCGTTGCCGACATACACTGCCACGTGTCCAGAATTGCGCAGAATCAGCAGGTCGCCGGGCTTCGCATTCTCAATGCCGTCGACTTCCACGCCGGAGTGCTGCTGATCGTAAGTGACGCGCGGCAAAGTCACGCCGACTTCCCGGGCGGCAGTTTGGACCAATCCGGAACAATCCAGCCCTTTGGCGGGGTCGGTACCGCCCCACACGTAGGGCACCCCGATGTAGGACCGAACCTTTTCCACGAAAGCCTCAGCGGTCCCGGGAGCTCCTTGGATCTGCCCTTTCCCGGAAGTTCGGGTGGGAGTGGCCTTATTGGCCGCAGAAATTTGGCTGGCCAACTTGGTGCTGAAATCTCCCGTAGTCTCGGAATTTTTAGACGTTGATTTTGCCGCCCCACTCTCGGTCACCGAGACCGGTGGACGGCCGTTGTTATTCAACGCATTAATCATGTCTTGAATCGCACTGATTCTTGACTGGACACTAGCCAGGCTCACAATTGACCTCCCTTGGCAAAAGCGGGGCTTTGCTGACCGGTTGAGCCTGTCACAGACTCACTCGGGAGCGTTTCCCTTATCGTGCGAACACGCGGTTCCGCACCGGTTTTGCCCTCCGTGGCACTGCCAGTGTTGCCCATGTGAGACGCAAGCTCATCAAGAACAACCTGTTCCTTATGCAAATCATCGGCAATAACTTCTTCCGCATGACGATTTTCAAGTTTTTCTAAGGTTGCAGTGAGGCGACGAGCCCCCTGCCATTCATCTTGACGTTGATCCACCACCGCTTGCGCGTACTCTTTTCGAGCAATACCCTCCTGAATCTGCATCATTGCCGCGTTACGCATCGCCGCAGCTACAGCCAGGTTTGTGGCCCCGGTAGTCTGCATAGAACCGAGCCGGGCACGGGCCGAGGACAGCTGCTGATCCGCGTGGTTTAAGTCCGCGTGAGCCGAGGCGAGACGGCCCGCCGCCTGATCCTCTTGGAGTTGGCGTAAATTGAGTAAACCCTGAAGACGGAACGCGCGATCTACCATTGACTACACCCCCTATGCCGCTTTCTCAGACTTGAAAGCCTGATAGAGATCAAACAGTTGCGACCAAGCCGCGTCGAATTCGACCTTTTCATCGGTCTTTTGGGTCAGGAACGCTTCGATGTCGGCATCATATTTCACAGCCGTGTCCACTTCGGGATTCGTGCCTGCCTGATAAGCCCCCACGTCCAGCAGGTCCTGGACCGAACGCTTCGCCCCCATAATCTGACGCAGGGCGGTAGCGGCCTCTTTTTGTTCCCGTGTAGTGACTTTGGAAGCCACCCGGGAGATGGAGCCTAGGGCATCAATAGCCGGATAGTGGCCAGCCACCGCCAGTTTCCGATCCAACACCACGTGCCCATCCAGAATGGAGCGCGCCTGGTCAGCGATGGGTTCGTTGTGGTCGTCCCCGTCCACCAGCACCGTGTAGATGCCGGTCACGGACCCAACCGAACCCGAACCGGCCCGTTCCAACAGTTGAGCCATCATCGAGAAAGTCGAAGGAGGGTAACCGCGAGTGGCGGGCGGTTCACCTACGGACAGGCCGATTTCGCGCTGCGCCATGCAGGTACGGGTCAGGGAATCCATCATCAGCAGGACGTGGCGGCCCGCGTCCCGGTAGTACTCAGCGACCCGGGTGGCAGTGAAAGCGGCACGTTTGCGCAACATCGGGGACTCGTCAGAAGTCGCCACCACCACGACAGAACGGGACAGACCCTCCTCGCCCAAGTCATCTTCCAAAAACTCCCGGACCTCCCGCCCGCGTTCGCCCACTAGGGCGATGACACAGACTTCGGCATTCGTGCCGCGAGCAATCATCGACATCAAAGTCGATTTGCCGACCCCGGAACCGGCAAACAGGCCAATGCGCTGGCCTCGCCCCAAAGTCACCAGGGTGTCCAAAACCCGCACCCCCATCGCGACGGGCATATCAATCCGGGCACGCTCCAACGCGTTGGGAGCCGCCCCGTGAATCGGCACCCGGTCAGCCGCATAGATAGGGCCTTTACCGTCAAGCGGGCGACCCGCCGCATCAATGACCCGACCCAGCAGAGCCGGACCGACCGGAACTGTGGCCGGCAGACCGGTACCGCGAACCGGAGAACCAATCCGCAAACCGTCCAGATTGTCCAGGGGCATACACGAGGCGATACCCGCGTCCAGCGCCACCACTTCGGCGGGAACTCCCGGATCATCACCAACCAACACGACTTCACCCACAGAGCATTGCAAGCCGCGGACCTGCACAGACAGGCCCACAACGGACTCCACCTCACCGACCCGTTGGGGGCGCGAGGCATTCAGCAAACTCACAAAAGAGGGTAAAGTGGCCAGCTCCAAGACGCTCACTCCTCGGCTGCTTGAGCGGACACCAGAGCCTCTCGCGCACGCCGCACAGCCGAAGTCAGCCGGGCATCCAGCAAACCCTCCGGCATGTAAGCCACTGCGTCGCCCGGATCCAGTTCCGAATCGGGAACCAGCTGTACCGGGCAATCCACGCCCAAGCTGGTCAGCGTAGCCACATCCTGTGGGTTCATATTGACCTTCACAATGTCTTTCGGGTCATTCATCGACAAAGCCCGCTTTAACGCCGCCTTGGCGCGAGTCGGTTCATCGGATAGCTCCGCCCCGATCAGGGCTTCCGCTAAATCCACTGCCGCTTCCATCAGTGCGGCTTTCATGTCTTCGATGACCAGGGCGTCCCGGGAGGAAACCGCATCGGCAATAGCCTGGATTTCATCCATCGCGTCCACATAAGCCTCGGTGCGGGCTTCTTCGGCCAGGCGCGCGTCCTCATTGAGGATGTTGCGCTCCTGTTCAGCTTCACGAGTCGCCCGTTTTTGACCGGCAGCCCACCCGGAAGAAAAGCCTTTGGCGTATCCGAATGCCTGGGTGGATTTGTCGTCGCCTTTGGCTTGGTTGGAAGCGCCCGCCAAACGGAACGCGCCCGCCGTAGCCGACCCGGCAGCGGTGGATAGCGGCACCGGATTGGGCGCACCGCCGCGTCGCTGGTTTTCTTTGACCTCCAAGAGGTCCTGGTCAAGCCACATATTCGTCTTCCTCCTCGCGGCGGATGACGATTTGGCCAGATTCCTCCATCTTGCGGATCAGCTGGACGATTTCGGAACGAGCTTCCTGAACCTGGCTCATGCGCACGCTGCCCAGCATGTCGATTTCTTCCATGACATTCTGGCGAGCACGCTCGGAAAGGTTCTTCATCAGGCGAGAACGCAAATCTTCGTTCGTACCCTTCAGGGCCATCGCCAGGCGAGCCCCGTCGACCTGCCGCAGCACCAGCTGAATACCGCGATCTTCGAGCATAACGATGTCTTCAAAGACGAACATCCGGGAGCGGACTTCATCAGCCAGGTCCTCGTCACGTTCTTCCAACCCGGTCAGAATCATCTTTTCAGTACCCGGATCGGCCCGGTTGATGATGTCGACCAGCGGTTCGACACCGCCGATAGCTTGCATTTCTTCAGAGTTAATGACCTGCTCAGCCTTCTTTTGCAGGGAAGCAGCCACCAGGGTAACCATTTCGGGGTTAGCCCGTTCCATCTGGGCAATGCGCACTGCCACATCGCCTTGAAGTTTCGGACCCAGACCAGCCATGACACGCGCGGCGTGATCCGGACGCAGGTGCGCCAGCACCAGGGCAATCGTCTGGGGGTGCTCGGAGGAAACCAAAGTCACGATTTCACGTGGATCGGCGGATTTCAGGAAATCGAAAGGCTGCCCCTGCATGCCCTGCATCAGGCGTTCCATGATTTCCGCGGCTTTTTCCTTGCCGAAAGTCTGTTCCAAAACTTTCTGAGCGTAGTCCAGACCACCGTGGCCCAGTTGCAAACTTGCCGATGCTATGGAGTTTTCATAGAACTCATCGATGACGTCCGCGGTGATTTCGCGAGGTACGTTAGTCATCCGCAAGATTTCAGCTGACAGCGCCTCGACCTCATCGTCAGTCATTTCGCTCATGACGCGAGCAGCGCGATCCTTACCGATTTGAATCAGCAGCAAGGCGGCTTTCTGCAGCCCGCTCAAAGTCAGTGCTTGTGACATTACCATGTTTAGTGACCTCCCATCCAGGCGCGCAGCTGCTCAGCAACTAGTTGCGGTTTGTCGAGAGCCAGTTCGGCAATCTCCTCACGCTTGGCTTCAATCTTTAGCAGGATTGGATCAGGTTCGGGCTCCGGTTCAGGCTCGGGCTCCGGTTCAGGTTCCGGAATCGTGGCCGCCTCAATCTCCAGAGCTTCTTCCTCCGGAGCGCTCAAGGTGTAAGGATCGGGCAGCTGATCCAGCTCGCCGAGGTCCAAAGCCTCACGTTCGCGAGCCTTGGCACGCTTCTTGGCCACCGCCGCGATGATAATCAACAGCAAGATAATCAATCCGGCAATAACTGCCTGACGAATCAGGGAGGCGGTCTTTGCCGCAGCCTCCGCGGCAGCTTCAGCCGCAGCAGCCTTTTCAGCCGCTTTCTTTGCCGTGTCGTCGAACGGAGAACGCGAGATATTCACAACGTCTCCGGTAGCAGCATCAATACCGGTAGCCGCCGCCACCATGTCACGCACTTGCGCCATGTCCAAGCGCCGGGCGGTATCTTGATTCAATACGACCGACACGGACTTGCGCAACGCCGCTCCAGGAGCACGAGTCGACTGGGTCACTTCTTCGTTGACCGCGTTGTTTTGCACGTTCTGGGTGTTGGAGTAGTTACCGCCGTTATTGCCGTTCAGCTCGTAAGGGTTGGCAATGTTATCCGGCCCCAAGATGCCACCGACGATGGCCCCGCCACCGCTGTACTGTTCGGCCGCGTTCGAGGCAGACAACTGCTTAACCCCGCCCTCCGGATCGGTAAAGATACGAGTGGTCTTAACCTGGTTATCTTGGGAGAGGTCAACTTGCGCCGAGACACGGGCATTACCGACCCCCACCAGGGGTTCCACTACCGCCAAAGCCTTGGCGACCAAACTCTTTTCCATTTCCGAAGCCGCGGCCGTACCGCCTTCGACCTTGTCGGACAGGCTGTTGCCCAGCGTATCGACCACGGTCACTCCCGACTTGTCCAAGTTCGGCACGGAAGCGGAAACCATGTTAATAACGGCTTGCACCGTGTCATTGGAAACGTCTTTGCGATTCTTCGGGGTGATGGTCACAGAAGCGGTGGTAGCAACGGGTTTCTTCGGGTCGGCAAATACGGATTCCTGCGGAATAGCCAGGGCGACCGAAGATTTTTCAATGTCGTCCATGGTGTCGATGGTCTTGGCTAGCTCGCCTTCCAGGGCGCGTTTCTTGGCCATTTGCTGTTGGAAGTCGGAAGCCGCCACGCCCAGGTTATCCAAAACGGCATAACCGGCAGTGGGCTGTGCGGGCAGGTCGGCGGCCGCCAAGCTCATGCGTGCGCTCTGCACATCTTTCGCCGGCACCTTGACCACACCATTATCGGCGACCTGATATTTGATGCCTTGTGAATCGAGCTGTTCGGTGACGGCAGCTTGATCTTTATCCGTCAAACCTGAGTACAGGGTGGTGTAGTCGGGACGTGCCACCCAAGAGTAAAGCACCACGCCGCCCAAGATGAGCACGGCTACCCCGATAATCGACAGGGTCTTTTGGCCTAACGAAAACTGGCCGACGGTACTTTTGACTTTATCTACTGCGTTTACGATGACCGGTGGCATTATGCTTGCATCCTCATAATCTCGTTGAACATGTCAACTGCCTTGTTCCGTATAGTGGAGGTCAGTTCCATAGTCAGCTGGGATTCTGCGGCTGCAATAGTGTATTGGTGGACATCATTGAGTTGCCCGGTCAGGGCCTGCACACCCAGCTTCTTGGCGGTACTCTCACGTTGCTGCATGTTGTACACCGCATCGGCAAAAACGTTGCCGAAAGAGGTTTCCGCGACATCGCGGACATCTCCACCCAACGGGGTTAGACCGGTGCCGGTCGGGACGATGTGCGTGGCATTGGTACCAAGACGCGACGGACCGGCTTGGGTGGCTGCGGAACGTGAGAACCCAAGGGATTGTACTAAGTTATTGGTCAGCTGCTGGGTTCCGGTCAAGGAACTGGTCAGGTTGCTACCAATACCATCTACAGAGTAAGGCATAGCTTACTTACCTCCCGATTTGCAATGCTGCTTCGTAGGTGGACTTTGCACGATCCACCACGGCAGCGTTTGCCTGGTAAGCCCTTTGCGCCATAATCAACTGGGTCATCTGTGATCCCAAGTCAATATCAGGGTGGCGGACATACCCTTCTTCATTCGCGTTCGGATCGCGGGGGTCGTACACGATCCGGCCGTCGGTGCCACCGAGCGCAATGCCCGATACCATCGTGCCTGCTGGACGCCCGTAATCAACAGCCTGAGCCACCACGTAGCGGGCCCGGAAGGCCTCTTCGTTCATGGGCTTGGTGGTGTTGATGTTGGCGATGTTATCCGAGATGCAGTCCAACCACTTGCGGTTGACTGTCATGCCGGTTCCAGCGATACCGATTGCTCCAAACGTGGTCATGATGTCGTCCTCATAGCAGAGCGAATGTTGGCGTATTCCCCACTGATTGCTTGGGTAGCCAGCTGAAAGCGAAGAACCGTATCTACGCTGGAGATCGTCTCAGTGTCCAGGTTGACATTGTTACCGTCTATACGAGTGGGCTCCAAAGAGCGAGCAGTGGCGATATGCGTGGTGGCAGGGTGTCCGAACTCGACGGCGCGAGCCAGTTCACTTTCGAACGATACCTTGCCGGCTAAGAATCCCGGCGTCTGAATATTGGCAATGTTGTCGGCGATGACTCGCTGACGCATAGACAATCCATCCAGCGCGGTTCGCATTGCTACGTAACCAACAGAATCAAACATGACGACCTCACATGTTCTCTCGCTGGATCATTCCTTCGATCCTCATTACCCGCATAACTTCCTGCTAGCGGTTCAGTGCTTTTTGCGCTGACATATTCAGTATCGGCAGTTCCCAAGGAATTGTCGAGGAGTTTTGTTAATTTGTTTTGGGGTTCATGGGAAGTTTCTGCGAACCCCGCGATTTTTACATTAAGTAGGTTTTTGTTAGTACAAATGACCGAACTATATGCCCTGGTAAATAGGGTTTCTGGAAGATTACACAGCTGTAACTTATCGTATTTTCAGCATCATATTTTTACCACCTTGTCAGCTTTCAAATCGGCAGGTTTCGTTCACCAAAAGTTCCTATATCTATAAAGCTAAACGGCGCCTCGTTCAGTTTCTTTTCAGCTTATTCTGCGACCCGTTCGCGCCCCGACAATTTCCCCCACTGTCAAAATGTCGCCAATTTTGTGTATATACACGTGAAATTCCCCCACGACCAGCTCAAATACAAATTCATTAGAGCTGGTAACATTCTGAGGCTTAGCTGAGTGTTAGGGTAAACTTCCCCGGACGTACAAATTTTTGCTAGCTTGTAGGTTTCGACACAAAATTAATTCACTAGCGTTCATAGGCTGAACATAGTTAGGACTTTCATCCTGGGTGTGATGTTGGTCACACTACCTAATTTGTACGCATTTACACAGCTGTTTTACTGCTCTTTTGCCCAAATACTCAGGGAGCTTTCAGGAAAACGTCGTTTCCTGAAAGCTCCCCGTGAACGCAAACGGCGGCGACACCCCTGAGTGAGCCCCGCGCTTCTACCCCTCTAAATCTAAATACCGGGGACCTGGTTCGATTTTCTTTTCACGAGGAATCTTGCGGAGCTTATCGCGTTCTTCCCCGGCGCGGCGCAGCTCTTCTTGATTCTTACGCATGGCAGACGTGACCTGTTTCCCCAGTTCCGACAAGTCCTTTTGTACCTGACGCGCTCGCGGAGCCAAATCCGGAGGCAACGGCCCCAAACGCGGGGGCTGCCAACCCGACTCATCGGAAGGAATCTGGCCTGTAGCCAGCATCCGGCTGTCCGCAGCAATCTGAGCTTCCAACCGATCCAGCTCGTCCTCCCAGCCCGAAGAGTTATCGTGTTTAGCCGACACCCAAATCACCTCGTGAATTACGCTTCACCTCACCGGGTTTAGCTACGCCGGCAGACTTTGCTTCCTCCGCTTCCAACTGTGCGGCCGCCTGTTTCCACGCATCCGCCAACGGTTCAAACAGCTCCCGAATCTCTTGAGCTTTATCAGCGTCGCCCTGCACGTTGGCGTTGACCAGTTCTTTCATGGCATACACATACAAAGCCATCAAACCCTCAGCACCGTCCCATACGTCCATCCGCAGGGAAGACATCAACTCGGCGATGATGTCCTGAGCATGAGTCAGATTTTTATGCGCTTCAACCCGGTTCTGACCGCGCAGGGCTTTCTCAGCCCGTCCAATATCAAGCAGCAGCCGGTCGTAGAGCATCGTCAATAACCTGGCCGGCGAAGCCGTGACAATAGAGTCCTGCTGGAACCTATTAATGGCGGTCTGCATACTTTCCTCCACTTAAATAAAACGTACCCTTTAACCATACTTCGGCTGGGTTCACAATGTATGAAACCCAGCCGAAGAATGTTAGATTATGCGGTTTTTACTGGCCTCCCAGCTGGGCTAACTGTCCAGCCAGCCAAGCCTGCTGCTGTTGCATCCGAGCCAGCATCGTCTCCAGAGAGGAATACTGCTTGTACAGCTGGGCTTCCTTACGCTCCAGACGATCGGAGTAGTCGGAGATTCGGTCGTCATAGTACGAGACTGTCTTTTGCCGCGACTCGATGACCTTGGTCAACGACCCTTCGGTAAAGTCAGAGACCTTGGAAGCCATGTCCCCGACCTTCTTGGAGAACTCCACCATGACCTGCTGCACCTTTTCGGGGTCGCTTTCCATGGCCTTCTTAAACTTCTCGGCGTCGAACTTCAACTCCACCTGAGAACTGTGGAACTTACCGTCTGCGCCTTTCTCGACACCGCCTCCGAGGCTAATTCCAAACGAGGCTAGGGAATAGGTCTGTGACTTACCCTCGGCATCCGTAAGGGTTATCCCGTTGGAAACCAGGCTCATAATGTTGTTCTTAAGCTCGCGGCCTTCCGAGTTACCCAGCGGACCGGCAGCGGTATAGGTGAAACGCTTGTTGGTTAGCGGATCAATGCCTTCCTTGGTGACGCTTTGCATCCCTCGATTCAAGGTGGTCAGAGCATCCGTCAGGGAACCCATCATCTTTTCCATCTTGCCCGCGGCCACATCGAAGTCCCGCGTGGCGTTAATCTTGACACCTTTTAACAGGGCATCAGTATAGACCGGGGTGCCGTCAGCGTTCGTCTTTTGCACCACGTTGGACAAGTCAATTTTGACGTTATCCATAATCTGAATCTGGTTCGATCCGTAGGTGCGTTCCTGGCCGAGCAGGCGAATCTTGGCATCCGAAGATTGATGGATGATGTTCAGAGTCTGTTCCTGAGCACCGGTACCCGCCACGGCGGTGGCCAAAGCGGCAGCGTCCTCGTAAACGTACTGAGCCGAGTTAGTGGCCGCGTCCGTCTTGGAAGTTTTGGCAGTCAGTCCCAGACCCTGCGTGATGTCACCGGCGAAAATCTTGTAGTCGCCCTTGTTGGCTCCGGTTTCTGTCCCGTTAATCTGAAGCAAGTATTTGCCCGTACCATCGGGATTGTCGCCGATACGCACCGCCGTAGCGGTCACTCCGGAATCAGTGGCCGCATTGATAGCCCTGGCAAACGCCGGGGCGTTGGCCGAGGTCGGGGAAATCGTGGTGATTTTGTCACCAAGCATGATGGAAATCTTGGGCGGCTCACCCTTTGCCTTGGCGGCATCGTAGAGGCTCTGGATAGCGTCCTGATCCAAGGTTGCCTGCTTCGACTTCGCCACCTGCAGAACATCGAATTCGACCGAGCCAACTTGGGCTCCGGGCGAAGTGGTCACTCCTACCATCGGATCGGAAGACGTCGCCTTGGCGGCTTCCCAGATTTCTGAAGTATTGAAACGGACGCTTTCCTTGCCCACACGCCCATACACGTCCCAAGCCGCCCGCTTAATGTTGGCGAACTTGCTGTTCATATTTTGGAAAACTTGGACCTGAGACTTGTACTCACTTTGCTTTGTCTTCAGCTTGCCCAGCGGAATCTGCTCCAGCATCATCAGCTTCTCGACAATGCCCTGGGTATTGAACCCGCCCAGTCCTGGTAATGCAATTCCCATGATGTGCTCCTTCCATGGAATAAAAGGTGTTATCCCATCCTGAGATAACGCCGAGGTTCAGAACACCGACAGGTGTCCCACTGACACTACCTCATGCTTAATTGTCGGTCATTATCCCTGAGAATTAAGGGGAAATTATTTTTTTCGTCGATTCCGGCGCGCTTCCGCCCGCATATTCTGTTGCCGAATGGACAATCCTCCCAGGTAAGAGGTGGTTGGCGGGGTCGGTGGTTTTTCTTCTTCCGCCGGGAGTTCCGCTGCGGATTCCCCACCACCTAAGCGGGCTTTGTCTTTACTTTTAGGTTTCTCGGCGGCTTCGGCGGCGCGCTGGGCTTCTTGCTCCGCTTCGAGACGAGCCTTTGCCTGCGCTGTGCCACGGGCGTGACCAGCCAGGAAGCTCTTGGTGGAAGTACCCGGCGCGACCTCGGCAGCGGACTCTTCCGACTCCTTACGGCAAGACGACCCCGCGGACGTGCCGGACGAAACTTGTGACAACGAATCACGCAGAGACGCTGAACGGGGACGAGGTGTCCCGGAAGTATCCCGCGGGCGACCCCGTGCTGAGGCAGAAACGGGGGGCGCAATGAGCGTGTCCTCTATCTCCAGGTCCATGTCCGGGTCTGCACGCAACATCTCATCGGCGTGATCTTCAATCTTTTGGAAGTAGCTCTCGCGGCGTTTCTTAACGATGCCGGTGACTTCCTCGTTTTCTTCCGCAGCCGCTTCGGGATCGAGGTGGCGGTTCATCCCCTCACGCATCAAGGTGAGGGCTTCGGAACGCAGCTGAGACACTCGAGATTGGGTGACGCCCAGCTCGTCGGCCACATCTTGAATCGGACGTTCCTCAAAAAATACCTGCTCCACCACAAAGCGCAAACGCTGCGGCAGGGCGCGAACCGCGGCGCGCAGATACACCAGGCGTTCGTCATCCAGCAGCGTGTCTTCCGGGGAGGGACTTTCATCGGGGAGTTCCAGAGTCCGGTCGTCCTCGTTACCGGCGGGTGCGTCCATAGAGACGACGCAGCGAGCGGCATCTTGCTGAGCGGACTCCACCGACTCTACGTCCACCCCCAGAGCCGAAGCGAGTTCCTCTTTCGTAGGGGCGCGTCCCGCAGCAGCCGTGAGAGTAGAGGTCATTTCCTCCAGCTGTTTGGTGCGTTGACGAGCCCCGCGGGTCGCCCAGTCCATGGAACGCAGTTCGTCCAGCATGGCTCCGCGAATCCGGTAAACCGCGTAACGATGGAACGGCACTCCGGTTTTTGGGTCATAAGAATTAGCAGCTTGCACCAGGGCCAAAGAACCCGCCGAAGCGAGGTCCTCGCGCTGTACAAAAGACGGGACACGGCGCAACAACTCCGCCACTTGGTAACCAACCAAGGGGAGGTTTTTTTCAATTAGCTCGTTGCGGTTCACTTCGCCGAGTGAAGCCTCCACCGTGTCTCTCCTCAGAAAAAATTGCAGGTGCAGTCCCAGTCAGTTTACCTTTTAAACCATTTAATTAGCGGTAGATTAATGAGGAATCGGCAGGATTGAGTGATTGGCAATTTTGCGGGTAAGTTTAGCTAAAGAGCTGTCAGGCTTTGACGATTGGGCTGACTGAGGAGGAGAGCGCTATGTCGTTAGACGCATTGTCACGCCAACTGTGGAAACAACGTGAAACTCTGGAGGTCATGCTGTTTAAGCTGGAAGAAGAACGTTTGATTACTTCCACAGCCTCATCCCGGTGGCTGCCACGCGCCACTCGTGAGCTGGAAGCCGTCATTGCGCAGGCTCAGACGATGGAACTGGAGCGCTCCATGGAATCTGAAGCCGTGGCGGTCGACTTGGGACTGCCCCCCGAGGCATCCCTGAAAGAAATTGCTGAAGCGGCGGACGAGCCGTGGCAGACCCTGTTGAACCAACATCGCGAAGCCCTCATCTCCCTGACTTCTGAAATTGCCGATATGTCCAAGGCGAACCAGGAAGTCCTGTCCTCCCTGCAACGCGCCACCCAGGAAACCCTGATGAGTATGCAAGGGGCGGAAGAAACCTATGGTGAGGACGGGGGAATCCACGCTTCTGGAACGGGCGAATCCACCATGCTTGACACTTCAATGTAAGAACAAGAACACGGGGTTTTGAAAAAATTCTCATATCCGAGCCTTTCAAGCCGATGAGCTTAAACGTGGACGCGTGAGGCGTCACATAGATTGAGTAAGCACACAGGCTAGGGAAAGGACACTCCGATGGGTTCAACGTTTTCTTCGCTGAACGCCGGATTGACCGGTCTTTACGCAGCCCAACGTCTCATCGAGGTTTCCGGGCAGAACATCAACAACTTGAATACTCCTGGGTACACCCGCCAGCGTGTCGAACAGCGGGCTCTCGGTATCGGTTCGGAACCGTCTATCTTTGCAGGTTCCGTCCCCCAGGGCGGCGGCGTAGAGATTACCCGTATCCGTCGGCTCGACGATTTCTTTTTGGATGCGAAACTGCGTTTAGAGACCGGCCGTGCCGCCGGCACCAAAGAGACCAGCATCGCTTGGAAAGGCATCGAGTCCGCGATGGACGAGCTGGGTCGGATGTCCGTGTCCGATTCCATGCGTACTTTCTTTAAGTCTTGGGGAGACGTCAATAATAACTCCGATAACCGCGGGGCGCGCGCCACCACCCTGGGGGCCGCCGAAGCCTTGGTCACCAATATTAAGACCGGCTACACGCACATTAATGACCTGTGGAAGAACGGGCGCGAACAGCTCGAGGCGCTGGTGGCCGACTTGAACACCACGATGGATTCTGTCCAAAAGCTCAATGACCGTATCCGCAAGGCTACCGTGGCTGGCGGCAACGTTAGCGGCGCGGTCAACCACCTGAAAGATGAGCGTGACCAGCTGATTCTGCATATTTCCGAGCTGACCGGCGCTACCGTGCGGCAGGGCTATTCGGTGTACACGAAAGAAAACGCGCCACACCCCAATATGATTGGCCAGGCCTACGACGACGGCACCGTGGAAGTCATGCTCGGCGGGAACTCCCTGGTCGGCAAAGATTACGTGAACCACTTTGAGGTGGAAGGTGCGCGCGATATGGCCGGCATTGACTCGGCTCCGCGGGACAAGTACAAGGCCGCGGTTGATGCGCTGAAAGCCGGGGGCAAGGATACGACTGAAACGTTTGACTACCACGGTCAGAAAATTCAGCAGTATCAAGCACATGTGCAGCGTTACGAAGTCGGCGACAAGATTCTGGACAATGATGGTAATGTGGTAAAGACCCTGGTTTCCGGCGATCCCGAGGTCGGCACCAAGTACGTGGCATTTTACGATATGAAGGCTGTCCAGGTGGACGGCAAGACACTGCAGGAAGCCAAAATAGGCGGCGAGCAGGGTTTTACCGACTTTACTTTTATGAAGGACGAGGGTCCGGTGCGGCTGCGCTGGGCACTCGGCGGACACATGGTCGCCATCGAGGACGGCACCATCGGCGGGTTAATGCAAAACCTGAAACCGGCCCAGTTCCCCGGAGTTTCCGGCACCATCGGCAACGGAGGGGCTTGGGCGGAAACCGGCAAGCTCTACAATGACTTGGCGACCAATATCGCCACCGAGATTAACGCGATTCACGCCAACAACACCGGCGAAGGCGGAACGAACAACACCAAGACCCTGGTGACCAAAGAAACCAAGTTCTACAAAGTGGACTTGTCCGCGCCCGAAACTATTGAAGACCCCCCCGGTTCGGGTACTTTCGTGAAGAACCCGAACCGCATGAAAGAAATAACCAGTACTTCCCTAAAGCGCAGCGACTACAAGACTGACGAAGCCTACGATGCGGCCATCAAACAGAAAGTCGCCACTTTGGAAGCTGCCAATCAAGGCTCTGCCATCGTGTATGAAAACGTGAAGGAAGACGGCGGAGACTTCTTTAAGTTCGCCGCCACCGACAACACGCTACCGGCCGCCATGCGCTTGTCCGTGGCCATCAAAGACCCCCAGATGATTGCTGCCGGCCAGTATGTCAACGGGGTCTATGACGGCTCGGTTTCCCTGGCTTTGGGCAACCGTCAAGACGCGCCGACCTCGGCTATGAACGAATGGTCCAAGTCGGTGGTGGATATTGGTGTACACGCCAAGAGCGCCGACGACAAGCACACTTTAGCGGAGCAGACGCGACTTATCGCCGAACAACGGCAAAAGTCACAGAGTTCTGTTGACATGAATGAAGAAGTTATTAACCTGATACAGGGTCAGCACGCCTACGCGGGCGCGGCACGCATCATGAGTACTGTTAACATGATGCTTGAGGCCCTCATCAACCTAGGTAGGTGACTGACATGATTACCCGCATGACAACCTCTATGATGGCTGGCACTACGCTGGCTACGATTCAGCGCAACTTTAACCGCCTGGCTGATGTAAACAAGCAGCTGTCCTCGGGCAAGCGCATGTCTTTCGCCTCCGACGATCCGGCCTCCTCCGTCTCCTCTATGCGCCTGCGCAAGGAGCTGGCGGCTACCGAGCAGTTCAAGCGCAACATCAGCGATGCTAACTCCTGGCTGGCGACTTCGGACGCCGCCATGCAATCCGTTGCGGATCGTTACACGGAAGCCCGGACCTTGCTGATTAACTCCATTGATGGAGCTTTGGGAGACAAATCCCAAGGAGCTCTGGCCGCGCAACTGCGCAAGATTGCCGAATCTATCATGTCGCAGGCTAACTCGACCTATCTGGGTCGCACCGTTTTTGCTGGTAACTCGGATAAGGGCCTGGTGTTTAAGACGGGTCAGAACGCGGACGGGGACACCCTGTTCCTCGCCGCCGAGAAAGACGAAATCACCGCTAAGACTGTTGATCGCCGTATCGACGCGGACACGACTGTGCAAGCCAACGTAGACGGTAACGAACTGTTCGGCACCGGCACTATTAAATGGGACGGCAACACCCTGAACACCGACAACAACCCGTCAGTCATGAACCTTCTGATTGCGGCTGCCCAAATTTTGGAATCCCCGACCGGTCCGGTAGGCGACAACCGCCAGAAGATTGAGTCCATTCAAAAGGAACTGGGCGAACGATTCTCGAAACTCCAGGAAGCGCAATCCGCGGTCGGCGCCCGACACAAGCAGGTTCTGGAAGCGCAAAACAGCGTCATTTTTGACCTGCAGCAGGTCAAAGGCCAGATTTCTGACGTAGAGGATATCGACATCCAAAAGGTCACGATTGACATGTCCCTGGCTTCGATGGCTTATCAAGCATCTCTCAGTTCAACGCAGCGTGTCGTGCAGCCAACTTTGCTAGACTACTTACGATGAGCACCAACGACGAAGTTACCGAACACACTGAACAAGCCGGCGACGGCGAGGAATTTCCGACACTCAAAATCCGGATGGTTCGGCCCATGCCGGGCCTGGAAAGCCACCTGGATTTTAGCCTCTCTGCGGTTGACGAAACTGGGGTTTTGTGGACGCTGAAGTCCATCATTGACCCCAATGTTCGTCTGTTCGCGGTCCCCCCGGTGGCATTCTTTGACGGATACACCCCGATTATTCCCTCCTCCGCGAGGGAACGTGTCGAGATAAAAGAGGGCGAAGAGCCCTTTATCCTGGTCATCGTGCACCCGGCATCCGGTTCGTACCCCCACACGGCAAACCTGCTGGCACCCCTGGTCATTAATCCAGAGAACATGAGTGCGATACAGGTCGTGCTCGAGGATCAGGACTGGCCGTTGCAGGCACCTATCGGCGACCCCAAGGAATCCTAAAATTCGGTTCTCGGTACCACGATGACCTTTCAGCGCCCCGGCATGAGCCGCGGCGCTATAGTGGTTTCAAAACTCGGCAATGTCGGTGCGGTAGTGCGAATTCTCCAGGTTGATGCTCTCTAGTGCCCGATAAGCGCGTTGTCGGGCTTCATTCAAGTCACTTCCCCGCGCGACTACTGACAGTACCCGCCCCCCGTTGGCAACTACCTGACCGGAATCGTCGACCTTCGTACCCGCATGAATAACGTGAACCCCAGGCACCTGACTCGCGGCCTCTAGACCGGTGATGACACCGCCCTTCACAGGTGCCTGCGGATAGCCGTAGGCAGCCAACACCACATTCACCACCGCCTCATCGCTGACCTTGAGCTGTTCAGCCGCCGCCAGGTTACCGTCTGCCGCTGCTGCCAACAGCGCCAACAAATCCGTGTCCAGGCGTTCCAGCACCGACTGGGTCTCCGGGTCTCCAAACCGAACATTAAACTCAACCACCCGCGGACCGCGTGAAGTCAAAGCCAAACCTACGTACAGCAAACCGATAAATTCACAGCCCTGGTTAGCCAGCACGTTACACACCGGCAGGGCGATTTCTTGGGCCACCCGTTGCTCCAGGTCCTCTGGAGCCCACGGTAGCGGCGAGTAAGCACCCATGCCGCCCGTATTAGGCCCCTCGTTACGGTCATAGGCCCGTTTGTAATCCTGGGCAGCCGGCAGAGCAATCGCCTCGTGACCATCACAGATACAGAACACCGAGGCTTCGGGCCCGTCCAGGAATTCTTCAATCACGACAGCGGGCTCGTGGGGATTCGCCATCGCCTCAATACAGGCGGCGGCATGGGCCACGGCGGTATCAAAGTCAGACGTCACCACCACGCCTTTGCCGGCAGCCAAACCGTCTTGCTTCACCACGTAAGGAGTCCCGAAACGCTGCAAAGCATCGCGCGCCTCGTCCAGAGTGCGGCAGGCTACCGAGGCGGCGGTAGCGACCCGGGCCTGCTGCATTATCGTTTTCGCGAACGCTTTCGAGCCCTCCAGGCGGGCGGCCAGACGTCCGGGACCGAAAACTCGGTAACCCGCCTCACGCAGGACATCAGCAACCCCTTTGACCAGCGGGGCTTCCGGCCCAATGACCACCAGGTCGGGACGCAGAGACTGGGCCAGTTCCAGCACCTGTGCAGGGTCATCAGCCACGCATTCCACGTTTTCGCCCACCGCCGCGGTACCGGGATTACCGGGGGCAATCCACAATTTCTCCAACAGATTTGATTTCGCAATAGCCCTGGCCAACGCGTGTTCACGCCCGCCGCTTCCCAAAAGTAAAACCTTCACAATTTCAGTTTAATAGCTTTTTAGGCGGTTCAATAATAGGAGTAAAATTTTGCTTTCGGGTCGACTGTTAGGATGTGGGTATGTCGTTTACAGAAGCGCTCGGAATGGGCGAGTTTCGCCCGCAAACTAACGTTGATTTTGGCCGCGTGGCCGAAATTCGTCCCACCCAGGGTCTGTTTGTGGCGTTTGAGGGCTGCGACGGAGTGGGCAAGACCACCCAGATTGCGCGGGCTGCCTCGTGGGTGCGGGAACAGGGCTGGGAAGTCATCGAGACGCGTGAGCCCGGCGGGACCGACCTGGGGGTGGCTCTGCGCCAGCTGCTGCTGGACGCGGGGGACGTATCGGCTCGCGCCGAGGCGCTGCTGTTTGCGGCTGACCGTGCCCAACACGTGCACAAACTCATCATTCCCGCTATTAACGATGGCAAAGTCGTGATTACTGACCGCTACCTCGCGTCCTCCATCGCCTATCAGGGGCACGGGCGGGAACTCGGTGCCCGGGAAATCCGCGATTTGTCCATGTGGGCGACGGGGGGATTGGTTCCGAATCTGACGGTGCTGCTGGACCTGGACCCTGAGGTCGCGGCGGCTCGCCAAGCTGCCGATGAGTCCCTGGGCAGCCCGGACCGGATGGAACGCGCCGGACTCGACTTTCAAAAGCGCGTCCGAGAGGACTTCCTGCGGATGAGTGACGGCCAGGACACTTGGCTGGTCATTGACGCGAGCCTCCCGGTAGAGGAAATCGCCACCCAGGTGCGGCTACGCCTGGCTCAGCTCCTGCCGGTCATCAAGTCCTGGTGAGCCGGAAAGTTGCGGTGAACCCATGAGTATCAACCCCAGCGGCGGCGTGTGGGCCGAGGTAGCCGGACAAACCCGAGCTATCTCACAGTTCTCCCAGGCAGCCGTGGCCGCCCGAAACCTAATCGCGGCCCCAGACCGCCCTGCTGACGCCGTAAGCTCTGTGGAAAACGCCACGCCAGCTACGCGGACGGACGCAGGCACCAACCTCGCGGCCATGACACATTCCTGGCTGGTGGTCGGCCCGCCCGGATCGGGACGCTCCACCGCCGCCAAAGCCTTCGCCGCCGCCTTGGAATGTGAGGACCCGGACAACCCCGGCTGCGGAATCTGCGCAGCCTGCCGCGACGTGCGCCAAGGCACCCACGCTGATGTCAGCGTCATGACCACCGAAATGGTCGAAATCAAGTTCGATGATGTGAAAGCCCTGGTCCAGCAGGCCTACCGGCGGCCCGTCCGCGGACCGTGGAACATCATCATCATCGAGGACTACGACCGCATGAGCGAATACAGCTCCAACCTGCTGTTGAAATCCATTGAGGAACCGCCCGAACGTACCATCTGGGTGCTGTGCGCCCCCAGCGCCGCTGACGTGCTCTCGACCGTTCGCTCCCGCACCCGCCTGGTGCAGCTCAGCCTGCCCAGCCCTGCCGCCGTGGCGGAACTGCTGGTTCGTCAAGACGCCTCCATCAGTCCCGAATTAGCGGCTGAAGTCGCCGCGGCCGCCGAATCGCACGTGGGACGGGCGCGGGCCTTGGCTTATGACCCGCAGCTGCGCGACGAAAGGGTGGGGATGCTGCGGATGATTTCGCAAATGCACACCACCGTCGAGGCGATATGGACCGCGGCCGCCCTGGTGAAACTGGTAGACAAGCAAGCCGAGGCCCTGCGCGGCGCCAACGACCGGGAGGAACGCGCGAAAGTCCTGGAGGCTTTTGGTTTGGCGGCCGACACGCCCGATTCCCGACTGCCCCGGGATGTGAAGTCAGCCCTGCGGGGAGCTAAGCTCAGCGAGACCGATGCGCACCGGCGAGCCCGGCGGGCCAGCTTTGACACTTGGGATCGAGTTTTGGGCGACATTTCGGGTTTTTACCGCGATGTCATGCTGGCACAAGCGGGGTCGACCCAGCCGCGCATCAATCTGTCTCGACCCGCCGGTGAGCTGGTCGATGCTTACGTAGCTCGTGTCGGTACCGGACCGCAGCCCCTAGCCCAAACCACAGCCCGGTTGGAGGCGATTCGCAGGGCTCGGCGCCGCCTGATGGGAAACGGCAACGCTACCTTGGATATCGAGGCGCTTTGTGTGGAACTGGTGGACCGGAATAGGGCAAAATGAGCTTAGGCGAACGGAAGGAAAACATGAACAAGCTGACAAAAGGTTTCGGGATTGTGGCTGCCGTGGGACTGGCGCTAGCGGGATTGGCAGGCTGCGCCCCACAGAACCCCCTGGCGCAACCTTCCAAACCACCAAGCCCCACCCAAACTGTGGACCAGCCGAACCTCGCCGCGTATTATTCCCAAGACCTGCAGTGGAAGAACTGTGGCGGCGACTTCGAGTGCGCGATGCTGGAAGTGCCCCTCGACTATGACAATCCACAGGGCGAACACGCCAAAATCGCGATGAAACGCCTGAATACCGCCAATCGTGAGACACGTATCGGGACGCTCATCATGAACCCCGGCGGGCCCGGCGGCTCGGGAGTGGAAAACATGAAACCCGAAAACGTGGCCTATTTCTTTAGCGACACGGTGCGGAACTACTATGACGTGCTGGGATTTGACCCCCGCGGAGTCGGGGCTTCCCAGCCCGCCATCGAATGCCGCACCGACCAGGAACTTGATGAGGATAACTCGACCTACTACGACCTGTCTACCGAAGCCGGACGCGCGGCCGATATCGCCGACTATAAAGCCCTGGGGGAAAAGTGCCTAAAGAATTCCCCGCAGATGACCCGTTTTGCCAGTACGGAATACACCGCCCGTGATTTGGACATTATGCGCGCCGCTGTTGGCGACGACAGGCTTTACTACCTGGGATTTTCTTACGGTACTTACCTGGGTGCGATTTACGCGGACCTTTTTCCCTCCCGCGTGGGACGCATGGTGCTGGACGGGGTGCTCGACCCGTCCTTGAACATGAACGAAGTTTCTGCCCTGCAAGCCAGCGGGTTTGAAGCCTCCCTGCGGGAATTCGTGACGCAATGCCAGCAAAAGCACGCCAAACAGTGTCCGCTGCACGGTGATGTTGATTCGGGAATGGCCCAAATCAAATCCCTGCTGGACTCCCTGAAAACCAACCCGATGCCCGCCAAGAGAGGCCGCGAACTGACCGCCCCCCAAGCCTTTACTGGGCTGATCGGCAATATGTACAACACTGCATCATGGTGGCAGCAGCTGTTGCCCGCCCTGAACCAAGCCCTGAACGAGGCTGATGGCACCGGCCTTCTGAACAGTGCAGATTATTACAATGAACGCAACGTGGACGGCACGTATGACAACAACTCCTCCGATGCGTTCGTGGTGATTAACTCACTGGACTATGAGCCGGTCGGCGATATGGCCCAATGGAAAGCGAACGCGGCAAAGCTGGAAGCGGATTATCCCACCGTCGGGGAATTCTTCTCGTACAGTTCCCTCGGCGCGGAAAACTGGCCAGTTAAGGCAAAAACCACGGCGAAACGCGAAGTTAATCCCCCTCTGGAAGAGGACATCCTGCTGATTGGAACCACCGGAGACCCCGCTACTCCGCTGAAAATGGCTCAGCACACTCGCCAGATGATGGATCATTCCAAACTGTTGACCGTGCAAGGCTGGAATCATACGGCATACAACTCCTACGCGCCGGGCTGTGTCAAAACCATCACTGACACTTACCTGGTTTCGGGCAAAATCGAGGCCGCAAACAGCGGAACCTGCCAGGTGGATTAGGTACGTCCGCGGCGCGCTGACGCCGGCAGCAGGGTCTGCCACCGGCCTGTCACCGGTCTGTCACAGTTTGGAACGACCCGTGTTTCAGGCTAAAATGAAACCCGCGCATTTTGCGCACCGCCGCCTTAGCTCAGTCGGCAGAGCGATTCACTCGTAATGAATAGGTCGAGAGTTCGATTCTCTCAGGCGGCTCTGTTTACACAGCGGCTCAAGTTAATTCTCGGGTCGCTTTTTCTGTCTGGAGCTCCACCTAAGACAGTCCACAGGACTGTTTCTTAACGGCTCCGCACCCCGCGCGAGCGGCACACACGCTCCGCGCCGCCGCTCCTCCCACAGGCGGCTCCAGCGGAACTCCCCACCACCGCAATGAATAGGTTCGATGCTCTCAGGCGGCTCCATGTCTTTCGGTGCAACAACAAAATGTGGTAGATATGGTAATCGGATATGGTCGCTCTGCTGACGCTGTGCTGATAAGAAAATTACGAGGCGCGGTAATAACGTTCAATTAGCGTTTCGCTAACTGCACTGGCCTTTACACGCAAATGCCCACCCTAGAAGGCACCTCTTACCGTTGTAGAACCGCAACGTGAGCACTGTAAAACCGCAACGAAACGCTTGTAGAACCGCAACGCGAGTACTGTAAAACCGCAACGAAACGCCCCCTAAACCTCAATGACATGCTAGAATAGCTTCATGATTACTTCTGCAATTCCGCGAAATGCGAGAGTGTTGGCTGAAGAGATTTTAAGCGACACTCCGGTGCTAACAGTGTCGGGTGCGCGCCAAGTCGGCAAGAGCACATTGGTGTCTCAACTGTTGCAAAATCGGAGCCATCGTTTTCTCAACCTGGATAATGCCGCAACTTTACAGGCGGCCCAGACAGATCCTGACGGTTTTGTGCGACAGTTTCCGGAAGGGGTTGTGGCAATTGATGAAATCCAACGAGTGCCGGCATTACTTCGCGCGATTAAGGCAGCGCTCGACGAGGATAGGCATCCCGGCAGATTCATTGTTACTGGTTCGTCTAATCTGATGAATCTGAAAGGAGCGGAAGAATCGTTAGCGGGACGTGCGGAAACTCTGCGTTTACGCGGTTTTAGCCGGGGGGAACGCAAGGGAATCACAGAAGATTTTGCGGCAAATGCCTGGAATCCCTATCCCCAACTACCAGCGTCCGACTTTGAACGCATCGACTATCTGCGCATGATTACCGAATCTTCCTTCCCAGAAATCGCGGAAGCTACCCCGAGGCGGCGCGACCGGTGGGTGCAAGCATATGTGGAACGAGTACTAACCAAGGACGCTACCGATCTGTACGGAATCCAGTATCCCGATCGGCTGCGGGTTTTACTTGGAAAAATAGCCTCGCAAGGCGCCTCAGAATTCGTGGCGGCGCACATCGGGAGGGAACTGAACATTCCAGAGCGGAGCGTTCCCGGATATCTAGACGCCCTAAAGAACGTGTTTTTAATCGATGTTTTACCAGCTTGGGGCACTAATCTAACCAGACGAGTGATTTCGAAACCAAAAGTGTTCCTGCAAGATCCTGCTACGGCGGCCAGTCTCGTAGGTGTCGATGCCGCGTCCTTGGAAATGCAAATCTCCAGTTCCTTCACCGGTGGGCTACTTGAATCTTTCGTGGCCACCGAACTCCTGAAACAACAGGAGTGGTCAGCGATACCTTTCAAGTTGTTCCACTTCCGTGACTCCACCGGCAAAGAGGTCGATTTGGTCATGGAGTCACGCAACCGCGAGGTCGTAGGAGTGGAGGTCAAAGCCGCAGTCAGTTTGCAGGGCAAAGACTTCTCTGGGTTGCGTCACCTGCAAAAGCTAGCCGGCGAAAGGTTTAGATGTGGAATCTTACTCTATGCCGGAAAAGAATCCCTGCCGATGGGGCCGGGCCTGTGGGCAATGCCCATATCTGCTCTATGGAGTGTTTAACGGCCTGGGGTGTCTTATCGCTCACCTGGTGCCGGATGGAATCTAGATGTGTGAGGTAGCGAGGGCTTTTTTGAGTCCTATGGCTTTCATGATTTATGTGATTGACGCAGAGGATGGGTAGCCGTCATTGCATAATGATTTGTAGAGAGATTCGCGGGTGAAGATGTGGAACTTGTTGATTACCTTGACTATCACTGAGGAGGATGAAAAATGAGCCGAGGTCATTTTAATAACTGGATATTGACGCAGTGAGAAAACTCCAGTTTCCGCACACCAGCTCGACAGCACATTTCCTGAACTCCAGGAAATGCTTCCTAGGGATAAACCAATCCTCTCAAAATACTCAAATTCATGACCTAGGACTTACCTTGTGGCACAATTTGCATAACGGAGTAGTTTATTCAGGTTTATTATGCATCCAAGCACAATTGTGCTTTGAAAATTTGTTACCCCCAGCCGGGTTGAATTATTTATTCTTCGATGTCTAATATAGAACCGTTCATCCACTCATACTTTTGGAGGGCGCCATCATGGCCAAGAAAGTAAAAACCATCCTCATTGACGATATTGACGGCTCAGACGCGGTCGAGACAATCACCTTTGGCTTAGACAACGTCAACTACGAAATTGATCTAAACGAAACCCACGCTAAGGAACTGCGCGACAGCCTGGAGCGCTGGGCCGATGCTGGACGTAAAGTTTCGGGCCGCCGCCGCCGCGGAACTGGCCCGGCGGCCAACAACGAAGTCCGCGAACTCAACCGCCGCGTGCGCGCTTGGGCTGGCGAAAAAGGAATCCCGGTCAATGACCGCGGCCGAGTTCCGCAAAAACTCATCGACCAATACCGCGCCGCCACCGGCGACAAGTAGAGGCTATTCCGCTTAAAAACTTCACAACACGTAAGGACTGACCGTCCGGCCTATTGCGGCGAAACTTTATTCACGACGCAATAAACAGATTGCCAGGGCGGCCAGTCCTTCGCAATTCCCCGTAAAACCCATGCGATCAGTCGTCGTTGCCGAAAACGACACCGGAGCCCCCAGGATATTGCCCAACGCCGCCTCGGCTTCAGCGTAACGCGGACCGAGGCGCGGCTCCTGACCGATAACGGTCACGCCGGCATTAACCACCGACCAACCGGCCTCGTGCAACAACCGCATCGCCGCGCTTAAGAACACTTCCCCGCCGGCTCCGGCAAACTCCGGGCGAGACACCCCAAAGTTCGTGCCCAAGTCGCCCAACCCAGCGGCTGAGAGCAGGGCATCGGCCAAAGCGTGTGCGGCCACGTCTCCGTCCGAATGCCCCTCCAGCGGCGCATGCTCAGGAAAAGACAGGGTCCCCACCTTGAGCGGACGGCCCGCCACCAGCTCACCGGCAGCAAAACGATGCGCGTCAAAACCCTGGCCAACTCGGAAATCCATGAATAAAATCCTAATTGCAATGTTGGTGGTATTTAACCCTTTTGGGTGGTGTATTCCCCTGACCAGCACTTTAGTCTGGGGATAATAGCGAATTATGCTCATCCCCAAGCGGATACAAGCTAAGGAGGCCAGTCGATCGTGAGCGATGTGCAGCTAAAATGTCCGTCCTGCGGTGCTCCCATTAATTTTGATGTGCCCAGCGGCAAGATGAAGTGCAGCTTTTGCGGGGCTTCATTCACAGTCGAGGAGGTAAACCAGTTCAACGGTATCTCCCAAGCCAACGCGGAACTCGATGCCGCGCACGCTAAACAGGCGGGGACAACGGGGGCCACCGGCGGGGCCGGAACCGCTGCGAGCCCGGAAACGCAAATCTCCACCACTCCTGCCGAGGGTCAACCCGGCTGGATTGAGCCCCCGCCCACCTATCTGGACGAAGCTACCGGACAGCAAATGGCTCAGTTCCAATGTAATTCCTGCGGTGGGGAAATCATTGGTTCGCCCGATATGGTCAGCGCCCGATGCCCCTGGTGCAATAACAACTTCGTGGCGACCGGACAGCTGACCAGCACCCGCGTCCCCGACCGGATGATTCCTTTTGCGATGACCAAGGAACAGGCCCTGGAGGCTTTCAAAGCCAACATGAAGGGGCTGAAACTCATTCCCAGAGAGTTTAAGCAGGTCAGCGTCGACGACATCCAAGGCGTATACGTGCCTTACTGGCTGTATGACGCAACGGTCGCGGGCGAAGGCAACTTTAGTTGCGAAAACATCCGCACCTGGACCGATTCGGAATACGAATACACCGAACATCGGGAATATCAGGTGTATCGCAGCGCCAACGTCGCTTTCTTGGACGTGCCGGTAGCGGGCACCACGAAAGTAACCGATAAAATCACGGAATCCGTCGAACCTTTTGACTACACCAAGTCGGTCGCGTTTTCCCCCGCCTACCTGACAGGCTTCATGACCAACAAATATGACGTGGACGCACAAGACGCCAACCCCCGCGCTTTGGAACGCATGAAAGACTCCACCGAGGAAGTGCTGCGGAACTCAATCAGCGGCTACGACACAGTCTCGACAATCAACACTTCCATCCAACCGGCTTTCGGTGAACTCGAATACGTGTTCCTGCCGATGTGGCTGATGAATGTCAAATTCCAAGGCAAAAACTACAACTACGCGATGAACGGGCAAACCGGCAAGTTCGTGGGTACGTTCCCGGTATCCGAGCGCAAGTACTGGACCGGCCTGATAGGGATTGCCATCCCCATCGCCATCATTTTTGGCGCCATATTTATTCCGTTCCTGATGCCGTTGATTTTCGATTGAGGTTAGAAATCATGAATATGCGTAAGAAAATCCTTTTTTCCGCTGGCGCACTAGCGGTGGCGTTGGCTCCGGCGGTTGGTTTCGCCCTGCCCGAGGCAGCGGGCACAGAAGTCAGCCCTACCGCAGTTTCCGGGTCGGCCCCGGAGCGCGTGGTGCGAGGCGAAACGTCCAATACCGAGTTTATCTATGACGACGCGGATTATTTGGATGCCAATCAAGAGGCGAGGCTCACAAACATCGCGAAAGCGGTATGGCAGACTTCCGGTCACCGCATTATCTACATTTCCACCACCGATCCGGCTATGGAGGACGACCCCGATGCCTGGCTCGACGATTACGCAAAGGCCCACAATATTTCGCTTGACTCCGTCATTTTGGTGGCCGGAGGCGTGAACTACACCACCACTGACGGGCAAACCTCTGACGCGATTTCTGACGCGGACTGGGAACAGTTGCTGAAAAAGTCTAAAACCGCAGCAGACACGCATACCAAGCGTGCCGACAGTTTCTTTATGACTTTTGCCGATTATCTGAACAAGCATCCTCTGGAGAGGGCGGGTAGCCCCGCGGCGGCGTCACAGCCGACCGACCAGACTCCGCCCCCGGAGGAGCCAGAAACCCCGGAGGCCAGTAACGAACCGGCTGATTCCGCGGAACTGACTCAGACCGAATTCGGCGACATCATCAAATTCCCTGATGAGGGACAGGTTCCTTACGTGGGCGGACAGCCTGACGTGAAATCCGCAGCGCCTTTCATCCGCGACCACTCCGGGGTGTTTAGCAAGTCAAAGATTGCCGGCTGGGAAAAGCAAATGACCGCCCTGGCTGACAAGTACGGGATTGCACCCTATATCGTGACCGTGGACGATTTCAGTAATCAGACCCCGCAACAGTGGGGAGCGAACTACTACAACGCTAACCAGCTTGGCCTGGGGGAAAAGGATGCCAACGGGGTAATCATGGTCATTAACCCCACCTCGCGCGATCTGTGGTTCCTGGGTCACGGGGACGGTGAAAAAGCCTTTACCGTCTATGGCATCGAAAAGCTCTATGACCACGTCAAACAGCCCTTGGGCGATGACGACTGGGACGAAGGCGTAGAGGTCTACCTGACCCAAGTGGCGGATTACCTGGAACAATGGAAAGCCGGGACACCCTACAGCGAGAGTCATCCACTACCTCACCCCATGACCCTGGAGTCCACCGCTGCCGGTGCCGCCGGGGCGGCAGCCCTCGGTGGCGGTGCCGGGACTCTGGTGATGCGCCGGATCAGGAAGAAGCACGATACGGCACAGCTGCAGTCGGGAGCGACCTATTACGTCGTGCCTGGTTCGGACCAGATTACGGGCTCTAACGATGTCTTTGTGAACGAATACACGACCCAAGTCTTGCGTCCCAAGAGCAGTAGCAGCGACTCCGGTTACAGCGGCGGCTCGTTCAGTTCCGGGGGCACGTCGTTTAGTTCCGGGGGCGGTAAGTTCTAAGTTCACGGCCCAAGGGCGGTAGCGTGGCGTACCCAGCGATGTTACGTGTCCGGTGGCGCGGCGGCCCACCGGCAACCGCCACACCCGCCCGTTAACCCCGCTTGTGAACAGGCATGACACGCACCGCGCTGGCAACGCCCCTCATAACCGACCTAAGATTGACACGTGAGTGAGGTTCCGGCGCCGCGGCTAACCCGCAACCAGTTTTTTCGGCTGGTTGCGGCTGTGGTCTGCGCAATCCTCACCGCGATTATCGCCCAGCAGTCCCTCGCTACCGTCAAGGGACAAAACTTTGACGGCCTGACCCGGTTTGCGGTCAGCCTCGGCAAACCGTTCCTGTTCGGGGCGGATACGGCCGCGCTGGACACCATTTCTATGGGCGCTCTCATCGCGCTGACTGGTGTGGTATTTTTGATAGCCGCCGCCCGGAAACGGCGCGAACTGGGAATTCGTGTGCTGATTTTGGTGGCGGGCGCGAACTTGACCACCCAGATCCTGAAGCACTGGATTATTCACCGCCCCGCGCTGGGCGTCGATTACCAAGGTTTAGCAAACTCGCTACCCAGCGGACACACGACAGTAGCGATGACGGCGGCGATTGGAATCGTCATGGTCGTCGTGCCCAAGTGGCGTTCCGTAGCCGTGTTTGTCGGCTGGCTCACCACCAGTTTTGTCGGCATTGCCGTGATGCTCAACCAATGGCATCGCCTCTCCGATGTACTCACTGCCATTCTCATTGCGGCCGCCTGGGGCTTGGTGCTGACTCCCCGGGAGGCCACCGACCGCCGTTTCGGCCACACCCACCGCGTTACCCTCCTGGTTTCTCTGGCCGCCACCCTCATCGGGGCTATCGGAATTGGTGTGATTTGGCTGCGGATGACCGACATTCCCCTGTCCGAGGCCGCTCTGCAAGCCGCCTCCAGAACCCCGCTCGGTTTGGCGACCGGCGGCGCCTCCGTGCTGACCATCATCGGCCTGGCCGGCTTGGTCCTGGCGATGGTCAACACGCAAGCCCGCCATTAAAACCGACCGGGGCGGTTTCACCCTTTTGGGTGGTTACTCGCCCACGGCACGCCGATACCCTGTGAGAGTCCGTTATATCAGGAGGTAACTATGAATATTTCTTTCCCAAGTTTCCCCTCTCGGTTCAGTCGGGCCGGAGCAGGATTCGCGGTGGCGGCATTGGCTGTCGCCGGTTTGTTGGTACCCGCGGCGCAAGGCGTCGACACCGGGGATACCTACGCCGCTAACAACTGTATTGCGTGGGATCGCCTGGGCGGGGCGAACGCAATAGAGACTTCCGACCTGGTGGCCAATCGCGCCTACCCGACGGGTTCACCCGATTTTCTGGTGGCTTCCGCACGAAACCCGGTTGACGCGTTGCCCGGCGGCGCCTTGGGTGTGGGACCCATCCTCCTCACCGATGGTAAGAGTTGGAACCTCGAGACTCTGGCAAAATATCAAAATGTGACGATACTTGGCGGCTACGGGGCGGTCGAGGAGCTGGCAGAAACATTTTTTGACGAGCACGGCATTTCTAGCTCCCGGCTACAAGGCCCTGACCGCAATGCCACCGCCACCGCTATTGCCGATCGCTGGGTAAAAGTTCACGGCCAACCGACTCATGTCTATGTCACCCGCAATACCGGGACCGGTTCACCCGATGCCGTAGCCGCTTCCGTGGTCCGAGACGGACCTATCTTGACCTTTACGAGTGCTGCGAGCTTGCAAGCCGCAGCCGCAAAAATCCAGGAAATGCACCCCAGTCAGGGCGTGGTCATTCTGGGTGGTGAAGCGGTGGTTTCCGCTGCCGAGGCAAATGTCCTGGCCGGGGGCTTGCAGCTGAATCGCCTCAGCGGGATGAATCGTTACGAAACGTCTAGAGTCATTGCGAGTTGGGTGGCGCAAACCCGCCCGGTTCACCACATTTATTTGGCCAGCGGTCACGCTTTGAAAGATGCCATGGTGGCCGGAGCCTTCAACGATGGGGTCATCCTGTTGACCCCGCCGGATGGTTCGGGAATCAATGAATGGGCACGGATGATGAACGCGGACGGCATCACGGTTGTCGGTGGAAGCGGCGTGGTTCCCGATAGCACCGCACAAATTGCCGCCTGCGGTGAAACTGCTGGAATCACCAATTCCCTGGTCCAGGGGCTGCTGTATCCGTTCGGCACCGATCAGGCCTGCTCTACCGCGAGTTGGAACGCGGCGGAATCTCTGGGCATGATGGAACAAATGCCGCAAGGCGAGGATGCCTGCTGGCAAAAGCCGACGGGTACACACATCAGCATTCAACACCGTGGAGACTATTTCTCTGACGGTTACCCCGATGCCATCGTCTATGTCAGCGATGTGGACGGAACGATGGTGTTCCTGGTGGTTTATAACCCCGCAAATCCGAGCCACCCCTACGTATCCTACCTGTGGGGCGGCAATGGTGATTGGGGTTTCCGCGTGGTGGAACAGTCTTCTTACCCCCTGTTTGAACCGCTTTCCGACGGACAAGTGGTCAATCAGCTTACCGTAGAGGATATCGGCGGCAAGCCGAAAGTCGTGCAGCCGGTCAGCTAAAACTGGCACTGTAGCGAAAGCGTTGGTGGTGGGGAACCTCGTCGGTTCCCCACCACCAACTCGTTTCTAACTGCGTAATTGAGCCAATTTCACCCTTATGGGTGATGATTTGCGGGATTAGCGCCGCTACCTTGGTGATATTCCCGCTACCCCAAGGAGGTCACCATGTTCTCTACGCTCCACCGTTCCAGTTTCCGCCACAAAGGCCTCACCGCCGGTGTTGCGGTGGCCGCCCTGGCACTGACCGGCTTGATGGTTCCGCTGGCACAAGGGGCGGAATCGGGTGAGACCCAGACCAATCTCGGTTGTCTCCCCCAGGATCGCCTGGGAGGCCAAAACGCCATCGAAACATCCGCCCTGGTGGCCGCCCAGGCCTATCCGGAGGGCTCCGAAAAATTCCTGGTGGCCTCCGCACGCAACCCCGTTGATGCTCTGCCGGCCGCGGCCCTGGGTTGGGGTCCCGTGCTGCTGACCGATGGCCTCAACTGGGATTTGCACACTCTCGCCACCCTGAACACCGCCTACATTGTCGGAGGGCCAGGAGCAGTACCGACATCGGCAGAAATGTTCTTTACTGAACATGGGATTGAACACCAGCGGATGCAAGGCGCGGACCGCAATCAGACTGCCGCAGCTATCGCGGATTTCTGGGCTTCCACCAATGGACAACCGGAATACGTGTATGTCACCCGCAATGCTGGCGCTGGTTCCCCGGATGCCGTGGCGGCCTCCGGGGTGCGTAACGGACCGATTTTGACTTTCACCAATCCGGCTAGCCTGCACGCCGCGGCAGCAAAAATCCAATCTCTGAAACCGCAAAGCGGGGTGGTCGTCCTGGGCGGTACCAGCGTGGTCAGCGATGCCGAAGCTCAAGTCTTGGCCGGTGGTCTGCCCTGGCAACGCTTGAGTGGCCAAGACCGTTACGAAACGTCTTGGGCTATAGCCAACTGGATACTGCAATCTAAAACCCGCTCCCATATCTATCTGTCCAGCGGTCACGCTTTGAAAGATGCCATGGTGGCAGGGGCTTTCAATGACGGGGTAATCTTGTTGACACCACCAGATGGTTCCCGCATTTTCCAGTGGGCTAATGAAATCAACGCTGATGGCATCACGGTTATCGGGGGACGTGGTGTCGTTTCTGACGCAGTCGCGCATAACGCGGCTTGTGGTAAGACCCCGGGAGTGGACGAAAAAGTGGTCGCAAACCTGCTGTACCCGTCAACGGAACACGTTTGCTCCACGGAAACTTGGGATAGTTTGAACAGTCTCGGATTGATTCCGTCCATGCCCTCCATGCCCAATGCGTGCTGGATGCCGCGCGACCGGATTAACGAGCAAGTGAAAATTGTGCGCCAATCCGATTTTGACCGCGACGGTTTCGGTGATGCCGTAGTCTATCTGTCCGACAACGACGGAACCTCAGTCTACCTGGTTCTATACAATGCTTACGATCCAGCACATCCCTACGTGGCGTATCTGTGGGGGGGCAATGGCGATTGGGATTTCCGCATCACGGACGACCCCTTCGCTACGTTTGACCTGATTGCCAACGGTGAGCTGTTCCGCAACCTAGCTGTCATCCGTAACAACGGAGTCCCCCAAATGTTAGAGCCGGTTGGTTAGGCGGTGTCACGCTGAAGCCACCGAGAGCAGTAGCTCGACTAGGCGTGGGTGGTGGGGATTCTCAGAACCCCCGCCACCGCTTTTTATTCCAATCTCGCCCAAAGATTCATGCGCCCTGATAAAATTTGCAAACAACAGACGGCAGGACTTCGCCCCGGCCACAGACAGGAAAATCTGAAAGGGAAAGGCTATTGACCCGGATTACCATTGTGGAGGACCAGACTATCCTGTTAGATTCCCTCGCTTCCGCGATTGATGCCGAGGACGATTTTACCGTTGTCGACAAGCTCAGCGATGCTGCCGCGATTCACGCATCGGTGCGGATTCACCCCGTCGACCTGGTGTTGATGGACGTGGTGACGGAAAATTCTTCTGGTTTGAGCGAATCGGCCAAACTCAAGCAGGACCACCCCAACCTCAAGGTCGTCATCTTCACCGCCATGCCGGATGCGGCTTTCGTACAGGAAGCCCAAGAGGCCGGGGTCGATTCTTTCGTGTACAAAAACATTTCCACCCCCGATTTGTTGGCTGTGCTGCGTTCAACCATGCAAGGCAACTCCAGTTTCCCCGGCACCACCGCCCTGCCCAGTTTTGGCGCCAACGAGTTGAACCAGCGCGAGATGCAGGTGCTGCGCCTGGTGTGCGCCGGTTATGCGCGCAAGGAAATCGCGAAAAAGATGTATTTGAGCGAAAACACCATCAAGTCCTACATCACCCAGCTGCTGGCGAAAAGCGGCTTTTCTTCCGTGGCACGCCTGGCATTGTGGGCGGTTTCCAGCGGCTACATCGTGGTCCAAGACAATGACGCGGAATGTGACTGAATCGGGATTTCATGTCTGCCTCACCCTATCCGCGCAATAGGTTTCCCAGTTCGCCTTCCGTAGTTTCGGTCGGACCCACCTGGGTACACGACTGGCTGGCGCATTTGGGTGTTGCGCTCGCTTTGGGATTCATTGCGGTGGTTTTGATTTTTGCCCCACTGCGCACGATTTCCTTTCAAACCGAATACACCATGGCGGTTCCTACGAGTTTTGACCAACGCCTGACGGATTACTATCAACGAAACGGAGTCAAGGTCGAGCCTCACAGCGAGTGGTCACTGCTGAAACTGCTGCGTTCGGGGCCCGCTTACGTGATTACCAGCGAAGTCATGGCCAATTCGGCACAGAAATCCGAACAGGACGGACGGTTCACGAAACTTTATCCCGAATCGATTGTGCTGGCCTCGCGCGCCACAAAAGTCAAGTCCATCACCGATTTCCAGACACTAGCCGATGGCACGAAAACTATTTATCTCGATCAAGGCGTTTCCCGGCTGGAACTGATGAGCGCCCTGGCTTTGCGTCACGACTCCGAGGAAACGCAAGATTTTTCCGCAGCTCAAGCGAAACGACTATTGGATAGCATCAAGCGCCAGGGCCGACTGGAGACCGGAACTTCCCCGCAAGACTTGGAACGGGCGCTTCGCCGCGGCTGGTATTGCTTGACCACGGATCGGCGCGCGGCCCAATCCTCCGTGAGTCCCTCAGTCCATTACGCCCCCGCCCCCACGCTCACTGCACAAATCGGCATCTGGCAGCGCAGCCCTAACGGCATTCACGGAACCTTGCCGCTGGCAACGGTACCCACGGGATTTTTCAGCCCCGTCGACTATCCCTCCACAGATCCGGATTTCCAGGAACAAATCCACGCCGAAACAGTAACTAACCTGGACAATTACGAGGAATTTGTCTGGGACGCCAGCCTCTACAACGACACCTACGACGGGTCTTGGGGATGGGAAAATACCAACGAGGCCTACGAACTGGGAGGATTCATCGCCCTGCTTTGTTTCCTCAGTTTTTGGGCAGGATGGCGGTTCTGGACAGCGACTTTCACCTACGTGCGCTGGGCGGTGCTGGTACAAGCGGGGATACTCGCGCTGTGGATTATGGCGCGGATTATCAAGCACGCCTCCCTCGGAGTTTTCGAGCGTTACACCTGGTATTACTATTACGTCCCGATTTATACGACCTGCGCAATCTTGTTCTTTGTCATGTCCCACTCTAGCCGCGGGCGCCCGCCGGGTTACCGTTTCTTGCGCGCCTCGATTATCGGAGTCGGCGCTGCTTTGATTCTGCTGGTATTCACCAACGATTTGCACCACCTGGTGCTGCGCTTTGGAACCGGACAGTCCGGGGTGGATTACAGCTACGGTCCGGGATACTACCTGTATTACTCGGCGGCGCTGCTGGTTTTCGCGGCGGTCATATACGCCGGTTCGTGGTCACTCCGGGGACATTGGCTGCGTTTGGTGGGGGGAATCGGGATACTGTTCCTCGCGGTGTTGTTCTATTCTGTGGCGTACACGATGCGAATCCCGCTGGTTCGCGCCACCGAAACCGTCCAAATGTATTGCGTAATTTTTGTGTTGGCATGGGAGATGCTGTTCTTTATCGGGGCAATTGGGCAAAACCGCGGGTATCTGCGTTTCTTTGAGAAATCCCAGATACCCATCGAAATTGTCGACCGGGATTGGCTTCCCCATTACCGCACTTCCCAGCCCCTCAACCTGGACCAGGACACTCGCCAGCAGCTGCGAGACCGCCAGGTACCCCTGCTGGTCACAGACACTTCGGTGCAGCCGAACCGAAGTGTGTACTGCCAAACCCGCCCGGTGGACGGAGGTCACGTCCTGTGGGAAACGGATGTCACCGCGGTGCAGGATTTGGAGCGGGCTTTGGCGGCGCTGCGTGCCCGCGAGACTCACCAAACCGAAATTCTGCGCGCCGAATACGAAGCCACTTTAAACATGGAGGAATCAGCCGATGCCCCCATACTCTTTGACCGGCTCGACGACTTGATGAACGCGTCTCTGGGGCGGATTCAAGCCAACACCGCTCGGCTCAACGTCCAGCTGGACGAAAGCGAGCGCTCCGATATTTTACGCAACATTAAGATGGACCTGGGTTACGCCAAACGCGCGGGTCTGTTGACTTTGCAGAACTTTGAGAACGACACTGTTTCGGTCAACGCCCTGACGACGTTTATGAGCCAATCCTGTACCGATTTTTCTTACGCAGGAGCGGTGGCCGGCTTGCACGGCCCGACCGCTCCAGGTGGCACTGTGGTGTTTGGAAGGCTTGCATCGCACCTTGAACCAGCTCATTGGGGCGTCAGAGGCGGCCGTGTTCGTAAACTTCGAGGTCGCTCCAGACGGCACCGCCCGGTTGAACTGGATTATTGACCTGCCCGAAGATGACCTCCCCCTGCTCGATCCGCTCTTGACCTGGCCGCGTGCCCAAGTCGAAATGTTTGTCGAGGATGACACCTGCCACCTGAACATGATTATCAACGCCGTCGAACCCGCTTCGGCCCAGGAGGCGGCGCATGAGTGACCAGCTCTACAATCTCACTCCCGTCCAGATGGGAGCCGCGACCGCCCTCATGGGTATCGGCTTATTGGCGGCGTGCCTGCTCACGATGGGGCAATGGCTCATTCACCGGCGGCGTTTAGCCACGGTATTCCTGTTAAGCGTGGGGATTTTGCTGGCGTTCTATACGTGGGCATTCGCCACCGTTTTTATCCATTCCCAGACCGGGATTTTCCTGCTCAAAGACCGAAACATGGGGTGGTTTGTGGTGGTCTGCTTGGTGCTGGGGGCGGCGACAATGGGGACCAACTACCGCTATGCCGAGATGCCCCTGCTGGTGACGCTGACCCCGGCAATGCCCCCCTTCGTCACTGCCGGAGGAGTCTGGGTACTGCTCACCTCCGGGGCTTTAACGACCTCCTGGCTGTGCGTCCAGGTGTGGCGCGACTGGCAACTGCTGCATTCCGAGCTCAGTCCTTTCAGTGTCAAAGGGGCTTTGGACCGGCTGGAACACGGGGTAACGTTCGCCAACTTCCGGGGTCGCAGCAAGTTTGCCAACGTTGCGATGGAAGGGCTTTTGGGGCGTCTGGGGTTGACATCGTTGACGAACATCGGGACGTTGGAACGCCAACTATGTCAATTCAGGTTTGAGACAAAGAGCCACCAAGCGGGCAGTGATTCGCCGAACTGCTGGGAAGCGAACGAAGACGGAACCTCCCAGCTGCGGATTAAGGAACCCGATGGGCGGACCTGGGTGCTGACCCATAGCCGGATTCGAGACGGCAGGCGGGCTTGGATTCAACTGCTAGCTGTCGATGTCAGCGATTACATGACGCTCAGTTACCAGCTTTCAGCAGAGATTGACGCCCTGCAGGCCCGCCAAAAACGCCTGGTCAGGGAGACTTCGCGGCTCGATGAAGCCCTGTCACGCCGGCTCATTTTATCGACCCGGTCCACCATTCACGACACGCTTTCCCAGCGCATTTCTTTCGTCCACCGCTTCCTGGAGGACGAAGTGTCGGATGACGAGCGCCTGCGCCGCCTCCAGGGTCTGCTGGAGGATCTGCCCTCCGACCTGAGTAAGGACCGCGTCACCGCCACCCCCGAAATTTGGTTGGAAACTCTGCAAGATTTAGCCTCGGCGGCCGAACTGGAACTGCATATCTCCGGCGACCTTCCGCCCCAGGCGGACAAAGCCCGGATGTTTACGGAGGTGCTGCGCGAAGCCATCACGAATGTGTTGATTCACACGACTTCCAAAGAAATGGAGGTGCGTCTGGGTCAGGACGCCTCTGGTTTCTGGATGGAAGTCTCGAACCCCAGCACCATGGAAACCACGCTGACCTACGGCACCGGCCTGAGCAACTTGGAATCCCGGCTCGAAGCCCTCGGCGGTTCCCTGTCCGTGTTCACCACCCCGCGTTTCACCCTGCGCGCCCGCCTGCCGCGCTGAGCGGGAATCGTTCCCCCCCCAGTTTGGCAATCAGAGCTGGTCAGCGATGCTTGCCAGCAGGGCTGCGATGGCGGGGCGGAACGTCGGGGCATCGAGCAGCAGCGACACCGACACCACCCCGGCAAAAGGCATATCGAAAAAATATCCCGGCTGCACGGTTATGCCCCGCTGGGCAATCAGCCCGGTGATGAGCGCGTCCTCGTCCACGTGGGCGGGAAATCGCAGCAGCGCGTTCCAGCCGCCTTCGGGTTCCAGCAGGCTCACGGTTCCGCTCGGTTCCGTGCGCACAAGGTCCCTCAAGGTGGCAAGGTTCTGGCGGCAGCGTTGCCGGGTGGTGCGGGTCGCGGCGGGCACAGCGGCCAGGTATTGCTCCAGGCGCTGGGCCAAAACATCGGAAAACGGCAGGTAGGCATCCGCGATGACGTCCAGCCGGGCCAGCGCCGCCGCCACGTCTGGCTCCGGCCCGGACACTTCCAGCCACGCGATTTTCAGCCCCGGGGCGCTCAAGTTTTTACTCATTCCGTCCAGAGCAAAGGTCAGCACTTCCGCAGTCCCGGCCAGGCGTTGGCGATCGGCGGGTCGGGTGGGCGCGCCGGGCAGGTCGAAGTCAAAGAACACCTCATCAGCGATGAGCGCTACCTCGTGGTTCGCACAGTAGCTGAGGAGCCGCTGACGATCCTCCCCGTGTACATAAGAGCCGGTGGGATTGTTCGGATTGATGGCCACCACGGCGCTCACCGCCCCCGGATTGAGCTCGCCCAGCTCCCACCGGGACCCCACCCAGGTCAGGGGATAGAAATCCACCCCCACGTTTTCAAGCCCCGCAATCGTTTCTACCAGCGGGTATCCCGGGGTCGGGGCAGCGAGCCGTTCTCCGGGATTACTGGTCAACTTCGTCAACCAGGCATAGCCCTGGGAAGTAGAACTTAAGATGTAGAGATGGTCGGGATTCACGGTGCGTTTGTCGCGCTCCCCCAGCCAGGCGGCCAGTGCCTCGCGAGCCGCCCGAGGCCCCCGCGGGTCGGGCTCGTAGGGCGGCAGGCCCGGTGTACCCAACCCCCAGCGGGTCGGATTGGAATCCGCTAGATTCACTTTCAACATGCCGTCGCGTCGGGCCGCGCGCTGGGCGATAGTCACGGCGTTGGGTTCGTTCAGTTCCACCCGGTGAGAAAATTTCACCCTCCTACGATACCGCGACACGCACAGCGACGAATCGCCGTAACTCACAGACCTGGGCAAACACAATATGTAGTGGTAAAATTGAGCAACACGCACAATATGTAGTTGATTTGGCGAAATACCTCCCTAGAGTAATTTCTTGTGTCCCCGATACCGGGAGATGAGGAGACGAAAGGAAGAAGATGACTGCAACGAAGCAAGAGACGACCCCCGTTTTTGAAACGAACCCGCGCCACCACACGGTTGACCCCATAGAGACAGTGGACGAATACCTGAGCCAGGCTGACTGGCGGGTCAACGCCAACGCCAACCAGGGCTACTCGGTCGGCGGCCTGATTTTGAACGCGGCGGGCAAGATGGTCGCCAACTACTGGCTGGACAAGGTTTATCCCGCCGCGGCCGGCGCTGCCCACCGAGACGGTGACCTCCACATTCATGACCTGGATATGTTCGCCGGATACTGCGCTGGTTGGTCGCTAAAACAGCTGCTGCAACAGGGTTTCAACGGGGTCAGCGGGGCCATTGCTTCCAATCCGCCGCGGCACTTCAGCTCGGCTTGCGGACAAATCGTAAACTTCCTGGGCACGCTGCAAAACGAGTGGGCGGGCGCCCAAGCGTTCTCTAGTTTCGACACCTATATGGCGCCTTTCGTCCGCTTGGACAACATGACGTATGCCGAGGTCAAACAGTGCATGCAGGAGCTCATCTACAACCTGAACGTCCCGAGCCGCTGGGGCAGTCAGTGCCCGTTCACGAACCTCACTTTTGACTGGACCTGCCCGCCCGATTTGCGCGACGAAGTGCCGCTCATCGGCGAGGAACTGTGCGACTTTGCCTACGGGGACCTGCAGGCCGAGATGGACATCATCAACCGCGCCTACATGGAGGTCATGACCGAGGGTGACGCGGACGGACGCGTGTTCACCTTCCCCATTCCGACCTACAACATGACCAAGGATTTCGATTGGGATTCCCCCAACGCCAACCTGCTGTTTGAAATGACGGCGAAGTACGGGTTGCCCTATTTCCAGAACTTCATCAACTCGGAACTGGACCCCGGCCAGATTCGCTCCATGTGCTGCCGATTGCAGCTCGACCTGCGGGAACTGGTCAAGCGCGGTAACGGGCTGTTCGGTTCGGCGGAACAGACCGGGTCTATCGGGGTGGTGACCATCAACTTGGCGCGTCTGGGTTATCTGCACAAGGGCGACGAGGACGGTTTGCGCGCCCGCTTGCGTGAACTCATTGAGTTGGCTTCGGTGACTTTGGAACGCAAGCGCGTCACTATCCAGTACCATATGGACCACGGTCTGTTCCCCTACACGAAACGCTACCTGGGGACGCTGGACAACCACTTCTCTACCATCGGGGTCAACGGCATGAACGAGCTGATTCGCAACTTCACCGATGACGCTTATGACATCACCGACCCGCGCGGACACGCCTTGGCGGCCCGTATCCTGGACGGGGTGCGCGACCAGATGGTGGAGCTGCAGGAATCTACCGGACATATGTACAACCTGGAGGCGACCCCGGCCGAGGGCACCACGTACCGCCTGGCGAAAGCTGACCGGAAACGTTTTGGGGACAAAATCCTGCAGGCCGGCACGACCGAAAACCCCTATTACACGAACTCCTCGCAGCTGCCGGTAGGATTCACGAACGACCCCTTCCTGGCCGAGGAACTGCAGGAGGAGCTGCAGACCAAGTACACCGGCGGCACCGTGCTGCACCTGTACATGGGCGAGGCTGTGTCCAGCGCGGAGGCTTGCAAGCAGCTGGTGCGCCGCTCGCTGACCACTTGGCGCACCCCCTACATCACCATCACGCCAACGTTTAGTATCTGCCCGACACACGGCTACATTTCCGGCGAACACTTCACCTGTCCGCAATGCGAAGCGAAGGGCCGGCACCAAGATTGCGAAGTGTGGACCCGCGTCATGGGCTACTTCCGGCCTGTCCAGTCCTTTAACATCGGCAAGAAAGGCGAGTTTGCCGAACGCCAGTATTTCAGCGAGTCGGCGGCTGCCTCCCACGGTGAGCTGCACTCGCGTCTGGCGGAAGCGGCCTTGGTTTAGGGACAGATTTACTACCCTCGTGGTTTCACAAGGGTCGTGGGTCGACCGGGTTCGCGGGTGACAGTTTTCGGACGCCACCCGCGGACCGAGATTTTCCGTACTTTTGGGTGATTACAAGCCTTATCCGTTTGCTTAGGCTGTTTATCAACCTGGGGCAACCAGCCCCATCAGCCTGACAAGTGGAAGGAATACTCATGAAAAAGTTACTTGCGTTGACGGGTGCGTTCGCCCTGGCTCTGAGTCTATCGGCTTGCGGCGGTGGGGACGAGAAACCCACTGCGGACGCTAAAGCTCCGTCCGAGGCGCCCGCTGCTGATCAGAAACCCGGCCTGATTTCCACCACCGAGGACGTGGCCATACCTGACCAAGAAGAAGCTGAGGAAAAAGTCAACGATGCGGACGCATTGGAAGACAAGTGGGAAGCGGAAGGCGAAGCGTTCGCGGAAGGAAAGGGAATCGAGAACACCAGTTCCCACGTTTCGCCAACTTTTGCCAATTTCGATAAAGACAAAATCTCTAGCTACCGACTGTACCTAAACGCTAATGACGATTGGAAGACCGGAGACAAGGTCAAGGTCACTTTCTATTGTCAGACTGTTAAACCCGCGAATATCAAAGTGTGGATTGCTCCGCAGATTGAGGACGCAGGCGACGATCAACCAGGTCAACTCAGCGAAGTCGCTTGCGGTGTGGACAGCCCAGCCGAAGCCACTTGGGAATACACCTTGCCAGCGGATTCATCTAACCTGATGTTCGTGCAATATCAAGTGCCGGTGGAAGGCTTCATGATTCTCTTGGACGAAAAGCAATAAACTGAATCTATCCGACCCAGGTAACCCGGCTGGGTTACCTGGGTCACGTATTTAATGAATGAGGAGCACCAGTGTCCACAGCAGCCACGAATAACCCCACGACCAGCCCGCTCACCGGTTTGGTTATCGCCGGAGTGACGCCGTTTTCCACGGTGGATTGGCCGGGGAAACTGGCCGCCAGCGTGTTCCTGCAAGGCTGCCCCTGGAACTGCGGATATTGCCAAAATTTTGCCATCATTGACCCGCGGGCGCCCGCCGGTTACGAAGAGGCGGACCTGTGGGAGCTGCTGGGACGGCGACGCGGTCTGCTCGACGGTGTCGTGTTTTCTGGCGGGGAGCCGACCCGTCAGGCAGCGCTGGTGCCCGCCGCCCGGCAGGCGCGTGACCTCGGATTTTTGGTGGGGCTGCACACCGGAGGGGCCTATCCGCAGCGACTGGCGCAGCTGTTGGATGCTGGGTTGCTCGACTGGGTCGGCTTGGACGTGAAAGGCCTGGCACAAAACTATCCACAAGTGGTAGGCCGTCCCCAAGCACACCGGGCCGGCGCGGACGCTTGGCGGGCGTTGGACCTGGTGTTGGCGGCGTACCGGGCCGGAACCCTGCCGGATTACGAGGTGCGCGTCACCGCCTACCCCGGCACTGACGCGGGCGACACGAACCCGTCAGCCCTCCCCGCTTTGGCTCGTGCCCTGCAAGAGCGTGGGGTGGAACGCCTAGCGCTGCAGCAGGCCCGTCCCGACGGGACGCGACCGGAATTTCAGGAACTTTGCGCCCAAACTCAAGCCAAATCGTTTGCTGCTGACTTGGCGGACCGGGCTGGGGAGCTCAAGGCAATGTTTACGCATTTTGAGTTTCGCGGTGCCGCCGATTGACCCCACCGCCCGTAAAAACCACAAGTTACAGGTGGAAAGACGCGAATTTGTGGAATAATGACCGTATGGATGAACTGCGTGCCCAAGCTAGTGACCCGTCTACCCCCGGCTTGGATTTACAACAGCTGGCGACCAATGCGGAACTACGTCCTTTAATTGCGAAAAACCCCGCGGCCTACACCGGACTGCTCGACTGGCTCGTGAACAAAAATGAGCCCGAAGTCCTCGCCGCTCTGCGCGAGCGCCAGGCCGCTTTTGAGGCTGGCCAGATGATGCCCATGCCTTCCCTCCCCCTTCCCGGTCCATCAGAAACGCCGACCCCCAGCGAGCCGGAAAACACCGAAGCACCCGCGACAGTCGTCCCTGCTGAAACCGATGCATCACAACCGGAAACCCCGGCGACACCCGACTCGGCGGCAACCCCCGCCACCGGGGAAACCCCCGCCGTGAGCCCCAACCGCACCTCAATAATGGGACAAAACCAGGCCGAAACCACGGTACTACCCCCGCTGAACACCCCCGTATCAGCTCCGGTGCCGACCTCCGGTCTGCCCCCGTCTTACCCGCCCAACGCCGCGCCAAACCAGAGCGCGGGCATGGGAAGCTATGGCACCGTGCCCCCAGCCGCGACACAAACCCAGTACATGGCTCCCGTCACCGGCGGTATCCCGATGATGAGTGCAGCTCCCACCCCTTATCCGCCGATGGCCGCTAAGCCAAAATCCAACACCGGTTTATGGGTCATTTTCTCAATATTGCTCGTTGCTGTGATTGGCATGATTGTTGCAATCGTTTTGGTGATGACCGGCGTTATCGGGGGAGACGACACCCAGTCTGACGCGGATTCCCCGAATGCTGCCGGCAATACCGCGAGCGAAACGCCCCCAGCCAAGGACCAGGATAAAGATAAGGATAAGGACAAAGACGAGGATAAGGAAAAGACTCCGAGCACCGAGTCACCGCATCCGACGATCGCTCCGGCACCGGCCGGCGCCCAGAATATCCAGTCTTTTGTCACCGAAACCGGGGACTCGACCTGCCGGGTAAACGGCGATGAACTCATTTGCCAGGTCCGTAACCTGGTCAACCCTGTGGGCGGCTGTGATACTTATTTCGAATCTTTGGTCATCAGCTTGCGGGATGGCGACCCGTTCATCTATTGCCAGCCCAATGTTGATTACAACTCCAGCGGCTCGGGGGTTTCCCACGATTCAGCCATGACCCACCGCGACCTCGCCTGCCAATCGACCTACAGCGGCACCGGATGTTGGAACACGGTCACCGGCAAAGGCTTTTTCTTTGCCAAACAGGACTACCATCAACAAGACGCCACGCAACACTAAGTCACCATATTCAGGAGCAACATGCCCAACTGGGAGGAATTCGACACCTGGGAACCGACCCAGGACTACCCTTCTGCTCCTCCGGCGCGCTCTTCCTCTCTGGGTAAGCTCCCCAGCCGCCGCCTGCCCCCAGTCCCGGATTCTGACCACAACCCCGACCACAACCCTGCGGATGCTAACGCTGCCAACTTTTTTGAAGAATTTTCCGCCGCTGCTGAAGCAGCAGGAGCGGCCAGCGCCAACCAGGTACCCCAGCTCCCCTACGGGGATAATCCGGGGATTGCCGCCCTGCTGGCGAATGCCCAAAATATGTTAAACGCGGACGGGCCGGAACAACAGAATTCGCACTTGTCCAGCCCAACTGAATCGAAAACCCCGGAGCTTCCAGCCACGGAAGTCCCCGAAGCGATGCGCGAGGATTTTGACGCCACCCTTGCCCCGGGGGAACCCGCCACCCCGGCCATGCCGCCGGCACGAACCGGGAGCGCAACCGGGCAAGGGCGCAAACCCACCCAACGCCGCCCCGAACCGGTCCATTCCGAGGGATGGAAGTCTTTGGTGTCCGGATGGGACGACCTGGGCGCGACCAGCGCCGCAGCCGCAGCACCACCCAAAGCAGATGCCCTGGGGACCGGCGCAAATCCCCTCACTAACACGCCGCAGCGAACTTCCAAACGAGCCGCGGCACACCCGGATGCGGACTGGGAACACCTCCACTCGGTCTCGCCGCGCACCCCGCAGAGCACTTTGGACACTTCCTCCACGCGATCGGATTTGTCCGAACCACGTTGGAAGTCCCTCACGGCCCAAACCCCGGAAGGTCCCTCCAAGTTACGGTTGCGCCGGGTGGGCACGGGAACCCCCGAACCGCGGCCGAACGATGGGATTTCACCGCTGGTACTCCTGGCCGGAGGAATTATCCTGTCCCTGGTCAGCGTGGGCATAGGGGTCAGTGTGGGCATGAACGTGGTGCCGCACCCAACTGTGACTGTCACAGCTACCCCCAGCGACTTTGCCGAACCGAACCCAAACAATCCCGATTCCATCGGGAACGCCAAACCTTCCGAAGACCCCGATGCCGGGGCGGCCGGAGGCCTGAAAGGGTTGAAAGTCGTCCTCGATCCGGGGCACAATGGCGGTAACGCCGCAGCTTGGCAGCAAATCGGGGCGAATGTTCCCGATGGGCGCGGCGGCCAAAAACCTTGCAACACCACCGGCACCGCTACCGCTGACGGCTATACCGAGCATGAGTTCAACTGGAAGATTGCGAACGCACTTAAGACCAAGCTGGAGGCCGAAGGAGCCACCGTGTTCCTGACGCGCGACTCGGATCAGGGAGTGGGGCCGTGCGTGGACGCCCGTGGTCAGTTTGCACAAAAGGTCGGGGCTGACGTCATGGTTTCCATTCACGCCAACGGGACCACGGACACGTCTCAGCACGGATTCTTTGTGATGATTTCCGACCCGCCATTGAACGAGGCCCAAAAGCAGCCCGCCTCCGATTTGGCTGCCAAACTGGTCAAGGCGCTCCAGGAGGGGGGATTCGCGCCGCAGTCCGGAGGATCTATCAGTAGCGGGGTGTGGAAACGTTCCGATTTGGCGACGTTGAACTCTGCTGAGGTGCCCGCCGCAATGGTGGAACTCGGCGAGATGCGCAACCCCGCTGATGCCGCCCTTATGAAGTCGGATACCGGTCAGGAACGTTACGCCCAATCCTTGTTCGACGGCCTGAAGGCGTGGGCGGAGGCGACCCGACCGGCTGCCAGCCCGGCGACTTCTCCTGCGACCTCACCGGACGCCCCGCAGCAGTCTCCCGCCGCGGAGTCCGCCTCCCCGGCCGCCCCCACAGGCGGACAGTAGCCGCCCGGCGGCATACCGGGCTTCCGCTATGCTTGACTCAAGGAAGTATTTGGAAATATGAGGGACAATGAGCGATAAGGACAAATCTGTGGAACGTAGCGCCGCCAACGTGTGGGCTTTGAAAATTATTGGCGTCCTGGCCATTGTGGTGCTTTTAGTCATCGCGTTTTTTGTGGGGCGCGCCACGGCTCCGGGAGCAAACAACCCGGCAGCCTCCCCCAGCGAACCCGCAACGACCAGCGGCACCGCTGCGGGCGATGGGCAAAAGGCCGTGGCGGACTTTGTGGCGCAAACGGGCTTGGTCCCCGGTCAAGACTTCGCCTCCTCGGTCACGAACGAAGGCGGGCTGGAAGCCATGAAAATCCTGCGGGACGGGGCCGATGAGCCCGGACGCACCCTGGGGAAACCCGATGCCCCGGTGACGCTGACAGTTTTGAGCGATTTTTCCTGCCCGATGTGTACCAGTTGGGGCAACGATACATTGCCGAAACTACAGAAATATGTCGACGACGGCACCCTCAAAATTCAATGGCACAACATGGTGATATTTGCTGACCAGTATCGTTCCGACGTGGCTGCGCGGGGTTCGATTGCGGCGATGAAACAGGGCAAAATGTGGGATTTCGTGCGGGCCGCTTACGGGACCGCACCCGAAGGTGAACACCCCACTTATGACGAAAACAAGGTCATCCAGATCGCCCAATCCGTTGGCATCACCGACTTGGGACGATTCAAGTCCGATATGAATGCCCCGGAAACCCAAGCTACCGTTTCCGAGGAAACCGATTCGGGACATTCGGTAGGAGTCAACGGCACCCCGTTCTTTGTGCTGGGGGATTCCACGATTTCTGGAGCCTACCCGATTGAGTACTTCGAGCACTCTATCGAGTACCAAAAATTCTTGGCCACAAAGTAGGTCCTGGCAGCTGGCCACGTCATTTTTTAAACACACTGCGGGAGATAGGCCCGCGGGGAAGGAAGCGGAATGGACTCGGTAACCTTCGCGGTGGCGTACGCCGGGGGGATTCTGACCCTGTTTTCACCCTGTTCCGCACTGCTAATTCCGTCATTCTTTTCTTACGCTTTTTCCTCAAAGACGAAACTGGCGTCCCGCACCGCCGTGTTTTTCCTGGGGCTCATGGCGGGATTGCTGCCCACCGGGGCCGCTTTCGGCGCCATCGGAGCGGTGCTGAACGCGAAACTGCGCGGTCTGACCGTGTGGGCGGGGCTAATCATCGTCCTGTTCGGGGTGTGGCAGGCCTTAGCACTACCGGTACCGAACTTTGGGAGCCTGAAAAGCCGGTGGCAGCTGTGGAAACAGCGCCGCGCCGCGCAACGCGCCACCCGGCGAGGCCCGGTTTCGGGCGACTCCCCGCGGGATGGAAACACCCCGGTCGAACGTACCTCCCCGGCAGCGATTTTCCTGCTAGGACTGACGTACGGGGTCGCTGCGACCGGCTGTCAAGCCCCGATTTTGGGCTCTATCCTCGCTTTCAGCGTCAGCGGCGGCTCCCCGGTGACCGGATTCTTTACCATGTTTGCGTTCGGCCTGGGGATGTTTACCCCGGTCGCCGTGCTGTCATTCTTGTGGAATCTGATTCCGAATCGGGTGCTGCGCCCTCGCCCCCTCAAGGTTTTGGGTCGGGATTCTACCGTCGGAAACCTGGTTTCTGGACTGTTGATAACCCTGTTGGGACTGGTAATGATGCTGTCGGGTCCCGGCGGTCTGGCTACTTCCCTGCTGTCCGCCAGCGCCCAGTCCAATCTGGAGTTCGCGGTGCAACGCACCCTCTCCGGGATTCCCAACTGGCTGTTCTGGCTGCTCGCGGCGCTACTGGCCGCCTTCATAGTGGTCTACCTGTGGGGAAAGCGCCGCCCCCGCCCTTCTGAGGACACCGCGCCCGACCCCGCCTCGTGAAGTTTCCCACCGCTACCGGCACAAACAGGTAGGATTTACACGTGAGCAGAGACGAAGTGGAACGCGTCTTCGTGGGACGCCTAGGGGGAACCGCCGTGTTCGATCCCATTGGGGATCCGGTGGGAAAAGTTTATGACGTGGTGGTTTTGCTGCACCGTCGGCCGCCTGTCGCTGTCGGTTTAGTGGTGGAGGTAACGCGCGCTCACCGGGTTTTCGTACCCATCACCCGGGTCACTGCCATCAAATCCGGTGCCGTGATTACGACCGGGCTGGTAAACCTGCGCCGTTTCCAGGCCCGGCCCTTGGAAACCTGCGCGATTCAAGACGTGCTGGATCGGGTTGTGACGCTGAAGGACGGTTCGGGTCAGGCTCAGATTCTGGACTTGGGTATCGAGCGGCAAAAGGACCGGACCTGGGCTGTCACTGAACTTTACGTGGCTCGGTCCCGCCGGGGGCCTTTCCGCACCAGGCTTGGGGAAACCTTGCATGTGGGAATCGAGGAAGTCACCGGTTTGACCGTGGGGGGCGCTGATCAAGCGGCGGATTCCCTGCTGGCCACGTTGGGCGACATGAAACCCGCCGATATGGCTGACGCCCTGCACGATTTGTCCGATTCGCGGATGCTTTCCGTCGCTTCCCAGCTGCCCGATAGCCGCCTGGCTGACGTGCTGGAAGAGTTGGAGGAGGACGACCAGGTTAAGATTGTTTCCTCCCTGGATCCGGCGCGAGCCGCCGATGTTTTGGATGTTATGCAGCCTGACGACGCCGCCGACCTGGTGGCTGAACTGCCGCAGGAAGTCGCGGCAAACCTGCTGGAACTGATGGAGCCAGAAGAGGCGAAAGACGTGCGGCGTTTGCTGGCCTACGATGAGGAAACGGCCGGCGGCCTGATGACCACCGAACCGGTGGTGCTGGCTCCGGACGACACGGTCGCCACCATGCTCGCGCACGTGCAGCGCCGAGACATTCCCCCTGCTCTGGCCGCTATCGCGATGATTGCTCGCCCGCCCCTAGAGACCCCCACCGGAAAATTTATCGGGGTCGTTCACCTGCAGCGAGCTTTACGTGAACCGCCCCACATCATGCTGGGAAACATTGTCGACACTGACCTGGAGGCCGTGACTCCGGATCGTTCAGTAGACTACCTGACGCGTACCATGGCGACCTATAACCTGACCGCTATCCCGGTCGTGGGGCCCACCTCCGGTTCCCTGCTGGGCGCTGTCTCGGTCGACGACGTTTTGGACCACCTGCTGCCTGACGACTGGCGGTGGGATGACCGCGCCGAAGCCGAACAAGCCGCCATTGCGGAAGCCGAAGCCGCCGCCGGAGACGAGGAAACGCAACAAGACACTGCTTCGGCCTTGGCCTCTGACGATGCGGAAGGCGCTCCCGGCGATGAGGACGACGACCCCGCCCTTCACCACCCGATGAGCACCGTCTCGGCAAATTCGGCCCGTCACCCACAGACACCCCCAGAAACAGGTAAAGAGGCAGGTAAGGAGGTCAGCCCCGATGTCTAAGGGATTGGAGACCCCCACCGAAGGGCGCCGCGGAGTGTTCGGACGCCGGCGCCGCTCCCAAATCGGCGCCCAGGATCGTTCGCTGTTTACCCGGGTTGCGGAAAGTACCGCCCGCTTCATGGGTACTTCCAAGTTCATTTTGTGGATGACGGTTTTCGTGGCGGTCTGGATTATCGCGAACCTGATATTGACCCAATCCCTTGGGGATAACCCGTGGGATCCCTACCCGTTTATCCTGCTAAACCTGATGTTTTCTACCCAAGCCTCGTACGCTGCGCCGCTCATTATGTTTGCGCAAAACCGGCAGGACGACCGCGACCGGGTCATCGCGGAACAGGACCGCCAGCAGGCCGCCCGGACTTTGGCCGATACCGAATACCTAACCAGGGAAATTGCTGCCCTGCGTTTGGCGGTGTCCGAGCTGGCGACCCGCGATTTTGTGCGTTCGGAAATTCGTGACCTGCTCGACGAGCTGGAGCAGCGCGCCGCTGACACCTCCGAAGATTCAGACAACACCCGCTCCGGCTCGGATTCTAACCAGCGCTAACGACCTGCCCACCCCGGGAACACCGCGAGTTTGCGCCCGGCAAAAACACGTTGGGTAAAATGGTCGGCATGAGTCCAAAGAAATCTGCTTCACATGCCCCGAAAGGCAGCGGCGGGGTCCGCCGACACCGCTTGAAAGGCAAAGGGCCGACCCCGAAGGCCGTCAATCGCCCTTACCACCAGGCCTATCGCGACCGTCTGGAGGCGGAACGCAAAGCCACCCATACCTCGGGGGTGACCCAGCGGGCGGCGGCGAAGGGCAAGTACCGACCCGCTACTGCTGCTGACAGCGAAATCATTTTCGGGCGCAACCCGGTAGTCGAAGCCGCCGCGGCCGGAGTGCCGCTAAAGCGCCTGTTCGTCTCCGCCACGCTCATGAAAGACGAGCGCCTGTCCAAAGTGGTGCAGCGCGGGGCCGCTTCGGGAGCGGAGCTGCGAGAATGCTCTCCCGCCGACCTGGACCGTATCACCGCGGGGGGAACCCATCAGGGAATCGCGGCGGAAATCGCGGCTTATGAATACGCCGAAGTCATGGATCTGTGGGACCGGGCGGTGACTCGGGCCAAATCCGAGCCGCAGCGTCCCCCCTTGTTCATTGTGTTAGACCAGGTCACCGACCCGCACAACCTGGGGGCGACGCTGCGTTCCGCAGCGGCGTTCGGAGCTGACGGGGTCATAATTGGCGAGCATCGTTCGGCTTCCGTAACCGCGGCCGTGTGGAAAGTTTCGGCGGGGGCGGCGGCGATTGTGCCAGTCGCCAAAGCGCGGAACTTGACTCATGCTCTGCAGCAGCTGCAGGCGGAGGGGGCGTTTGCTATCGGCTTGGACGGCGGGGGAGAAGTGGATTTGCCCGCTTTGACACTGGCGGATCAGCCCCTGGTGGTCGTGACCGGCTCCGAAGGCAAAGGGATTTCCCGGCTAGTGCGCGAAACCTGCGATCAGATTGTGTCCATCCCGATTGATAAACGCATGGAATCCCTAAACGCCGCTGTCGCCACCGGCATCGCCCTGTACCAAATCGCTGCCCTGCGGGGCTAGGCGAGCGGACTGCCCCGAGTTTGGGGTTTGCCTGGCACGAATGACCGTTTTCACTGCGCTTCGAGACGACCGCCTCAAATTAAAATCGGTTCTACCAGCGGTTTTACATACCAGAGACCCGGACAAACCCAAAAATCTGTTTTATGATCGGTCACTCGTGCATTTGCACGATTACTGCCCCAAGCCGGACCGAGCCAGTAGACTTAGCACATGAAGATTTTTGATTCCGCCACGCATGAAGTCCGCGACTTTGAGCCGGTCACGCCGGGAAAGGTGGGGCTCTATCTGTGCGGACCAACGGTGCAGGGGGCGCCTCACCTGGGACATTTGCGCGCCGCACTGAACTTTGACGTGCTGGTACGCTGGCTGCGCCGACAGGGATACGCGGTGACTTACGTGCGCAACGTCACCGATATTGACGACAAAATTTTGACTAAATCAGCCGCTGCCGGCGTGCCGTGGTGGGAGCTAGCGGCCCATTTTGAGCGGGAATTCGACTTTGCCTACCGGGCTTTGAATACCGTGCCCCCGACCGTAACTCCGCACGCTACCGGGCATATTCCCCAACAGATTGCGCTGATTGAGCGCTTGCTCGAGCGCGGTCACGCCTACAGTGACACGAACGGTAACGTGTATTTCTCGGTGACGTCCCTGCCGGACTATGGCGCGCTGACAAACCAGCCGGTCAGCGAACTCGCTTCTACCGAGGACGAATCCCAAATCGACACCGCCACCGAGGCGGGCAAGCGCGACCCTCGTGACTTTGCCCTGTGGAAGGCCGCGAAAGACGACGAACCCACCGATGCGGCTTGGGACGCGCCCTGGGGACGCGGACGTCCCGGCTGGCACCTGGAATGCTCCGCCATGAGCCAGGCTTACCTGGGCGACACGTTCGACATTCACGGCGGCGGGCTGGACCTGCGCTTTCCCCACCATGAAAACGAGATGGCGCAGTCTCACGGGGCGGGCTGGGGATTTGCCCGCTACTGGATGCATAACGCCTGGCTGACGCTCAAGGGCGAAAAGATGTCGAAGTCGGTCGGTAACGTGGTCGGGGTGCGCCGCCTGTTGGAGGATTGGGATCCGGCGGTGGTGCGAATGTCCGTGGTCACCACGCACTATCGCACAAATCTGGAATACTCCGAGGATTCCTTGAAACAGGCGGCTTTGTTGTGGGACAAATTCACCAGTTTCCTCCAGCAAGTTCCGGGGCCTGCTCCGGCGGGGGCGGTGGTTCCGGAGGTCTGCAATATCTATGGCGACGTTGAGCCGGACCTCGCTCGGCAACGCGAACTGGCCGCGGTCGAGTTACCCGATGACTTTGTGGCGGCTTTGGACGATGACTTGAATGTTCCTGGCGCCCTCCCGGCACTGCACCGCACCCTAAAAACCGGCAAAGCGGCCTTGGCCAGCGGGGACACGGCTGGCGCTCAGCAGGCCGCCCGGCAGTTGCGCGCCATGCTGGACGTGTTCGGTTTGGACCCGGCCGACCCGGCTTGGGCCACGCCAGCGACCGCAACCGAGACTCCCGGCGCCACCCCCAACACCGCGCAGACCCCAAACGAAACCCTGGAAGCACTGGTCACCGCCCTTTTGCAGCAGCGTGCTGACGCGAAAGCGCAACGGGATTGGGACCGTGCCGACGCGATTCGCGACCTGTTGCAAGCCCACGTCGCTCCGGTGGTGGACACCCCCGCCGGAGCCCAGTGCGGCCCGGTCACGTTCGGTTAGCCCCGTAAAGCAGGTCAGACTGTTGAAAACACACGACTTTACCGCGGGAATCAAGGCGGGACTTCCCATCGGGCTGGGCTATTTCGCGGTTTCTATCGCTATCGGCATGTATTGGGCGCAAGGCAAGCTACCGCCCCTGTCCTCGGCTGTCTTTTCCCTCACCAATATGTCCTCAACCGGCCAGTTTGCCGGCACTACCATCATCGCCGCCCAGGGCGGCCTGGTGGAGCTGGCCGTAACCACGGCGCTGGTGAACCTGCGCTACCTGCTGATGAGTACCTCCCTGTCTCAACGCCTGACCAGTACCAATCCCCGCCCGGTCGGCAGCCTCAAGCGGATGGTGATGGCGCTGGGGGTCACGGACGAGATTTACGCCATCAATATCGGGCGGACTCACGTGGGTTTCGCGCATTATCTGGGTTCGATGATTCTGCCGATTCTGGGCTGGGTGTCAGGCACCCTGGTCGGGGCGTTCGTGGGCGAGGCGCTGCCCAAAGCGGTGGAAAACGCGGCAGGAATTTTGCTTTACGCCATGTTTATCGCCATCGTCATGCCTCCGTTTAAACAGTCCTCGCAGGTAAAAATCGTGGTGGCCATCGCGGCCGGGACTTCAGTCGCCCTCGCTTTTGCCCCGGTCGTGTCCCAGCTGTCCTCCGGCTGGCGCATCATTATTGCCACCCTGGTGGCCGCGGGGCTGGGTGCGACGTTCTTTCCGCATCAAGAGCCGGCAACCGGCCCGGAACTGTCCGGCGGCGAAGCGGAGAAAGCGGGCGAACTATGAGCTATTTAGTCCAGGCTATCCTGGTGACCGCGCTGGTCACATACACTTTGCGCGCTCTGCCGCTGCTGGTGTTACGCCGGGACATCAAGTCTCCTTGGATTAATTCTTTCCTGTACTACGTGCCGTGGGCGGTGCTGGCCGCGATGATTATTCCCGCCGCGTTCCTCTCGACCGGTTCCCTGATTTCCGCAGTGTTGGGCATTGGGGTGGCTCTGGTGCTGTCGTGGCGAGGTCAGTCGCTGTTCGTTGTGGCTGTCGCCGCGGCACTGACGGTGTGGGTTTGTGAGGTCGCACCAGGGTTCTTGCCCGCCCTTTCGTGAACACTCACCAATGGCGTGGCACACCAGAAAACCGGGACCAAAAGCCCTATGACGGGCAAAGGCCTGTGGAAGAATGAAACTATGACGTACAAACTTGTGCTGCTCCGCCACGGCGAGAGCGAATGGAATGCAAAAAACCTGTTCACCGGGTGGGTTGACGTGCCTTTGAGCGAAAAAGGCCGCGCCGAAGCTACCCGCGGCGGCGAACTACTTAAGAAGGAAGGCATCCTGCCTGATGTCCTGCACACCTCCCTGCTGCGCCGCGCGATTATGACCGCCAACCTGGCGTTGGACGCGTGCGACCGGCACTGGATTCCGGTGCGCCGCTCGTGGAGGCTGAACGAACGGCACTACGGCGCCTTGCAGGGCTTGAACAAGAAGGCTATCCGTGACGAATACGGCGAGGACCTGTTCATGCAGTGGCGCCGCTCCTATGACGTGCCGCCGCCCCAGATTGAGCTCGGTTCCGAGTTCAGCCAGGATGCCGATCCGCGTTACACCGGCGAGCCGATTCCGCGTTCGGAGTGTCTCAAAGATGTGCTGGAACGTGCGCTGCCCTACTGGAGTGACGCGGTCATCCCCGACCTTAAGACCGGCAAGACCGTCATGGTGGCGGCTCACGGCAACTCGCTGCGCGCCATTGTGAAGCACCTGGATTCCATCAGCGATGATGAGATTTCAGGCCTGAACATCCCCACCGGGATTCCGCTGTACTACGAGCTGGGTGAGGACTTCAAGCCTGTCGCCCACGGTCGCTACCTGGATCCGGACGCGGCTGCCGACGCCATCAAAGCGGTGGCTAACCAGGGCAAATAGTTCATTTAAACATGTGTGGGGCGCTTCGGCATACCGAGGCGCCCCATGTAATTGCCGGTCGTTGCGGATTCTAGAACTCGGTGCCGCGCGAAGGCTCCGCTAAAATCCCGTGCCGCCGAACCTGATAGACCGGCGGGTCGAGCAGTTCCGCTTCGGCTCCGTGCAAAGCCGCCACATCCGCGGCTTGAGAAGCCACCACCCGGCGTGCCGCCTTGACTGCTTTCCGTTTTACCGGAGCGTTTGTTAGGTCAATACCCTGCTTTTTTTTACGGTCGGACTTCTTTTTTCTTTTCGGTTCAATCATTGTTACCTCGGTAAAAATTCGTGCTACGGGGGGCATTTTTTCGCGCCATTGCGCCAAAAGTGAGCGTAGCTTTAATTGCTCTTTACCACAAAATCGTGATAATATAAGTATATCCACCTCAAAAACGGGAGATTTTCAATATGACATTTAAGGTTGGCGAAACCGTTGTTTATCCCCATCATGGGGCCGCCACGATCGAAGAGATCACAACCCGCGTTATTGGAGGTGTGGAACGCGAATATCTCAAGCTCCGTGTAGCTCAGGGCGACCTCACCATCCAGATTCCGTCTGAGAACGTAGAAATGGTCGGAGTGCGCGACGTGGTTGATGAAGCCGGACTGGAGCACGTCTTTGAAGTGTTGCGCGCCAAGAAGACCGATGAGCCCTCCAACTGGTCGCGACGTTACAAGGCCAACGTAGAAAAAATCGCTACCGGCGACGTAGTCAAGGTGGCCGAAGTCGTGCGTGACCTGTCCCGCCGTGACTCGAACCGCGGACTGTCCGCCGGCGAAAAGCGGATGCTGACCAAGGCACGTCAGATTCTGGTTTCCGAGCTGGCCTTGGCTGAGAAAACCAACGAAGAGGACGCTTCGTTGCGCCTAGACGAAGTTCTGGCTTCCTAAGACACCATAACTTTTGCAAATAATAGTTGGAGGTTTTCCTCCAACTATTATTTTTTGCCCGTATTACCCCGTTTTGTACGCTTCGGACGCTTTGGAAGTTTCGGACGCTTTGCCGCTCCTACTCGGTCGGTTGGTAAAGCCCGCGCACGCGAACCGTGTTTTGCACGAAAACAATGCCGTTCCCGGGCTGGCGCAATTCCAGAGTTTCGTAGATGGTTTCCACTATTTGCGGGGCTTTCGCCTGGTCGGCCAGGATTATCACCAGCTCTTTTTCCGGTTCAATCCCCAAACCGAACAGGGTGGCGGTTTCGTGGACTCCAGAGCCGCGCGCATTAATAATCGTCCCGCCGTGCGAGCCGGCCTGCACCGCCGCGTCGATGACTTCTTCGGCGTGGCCTTTTTCCACAACGGTCAATATCGCCTGAATCATGAGTTTTCCTTCTTTCCGTGGCCAGTTTCAGCCGGTTGATGCCCTGCCGAGACGGCAGCAGTGCGGGGGGTGGATTTCGCACAAGCGGTGGGGGATGCGAGAGAGTCAACGTCACCAGTCGGGGTGGGGCCGGCCCACGGGTCGCTGTTCCGCAGGTTGGTGCGGCGCCGAGCGCGAGCCTGGAATACGACACCGAGCAGCTGCAACACAATCGGGGGCATCAGCGCGACCATCGTGATGAGTCCCAAACCGTCCTCTACCACGTCTGCAGTAGGGGTGCCCGCGGCCGCGCCTTGAGCAAAAGCCAGCACAAACGTGGTCAGCATCGGGCCGGGCGCGACCCCGCCGCCATCAAAAGCCAGCCCGCCGAACAACTCTGAGGACACGAACGTCAACCCGACCGCCACTAGATATCCCGGCAACAGCATGTGCCACAACTCTAAACTGGGTATCACCAGACGCAACGTAGACAACAGAACTGCCGAGCCCACCCCTAGTGCCATCGCCGCCATCACGGCAGAGGCGCGCACCGACCCGGAAGTGACCTCCTGCACCTGCTCGGTCAGGACGTGTACCGCCGGTTCCGCCAGCACCGCCAGGAAACCCAGCGTGAAAGCGATGGCCAGCAGTAGCGGCGCACTACCCCGGAGCGCCAAGCTCACCCCGATTGTGCGTCCCACGTCCATGAAACCGCCGTTTGCGCCGGTCAGGAAGAAAGTCAGACCCAAGAACGCCATAACGATACCCGCGATGACGCTGCGGCGCGCTGACTTGTGCAGCCTGAACACCGTGAAGTTACCAATCAGGAACAGCGCCAGCAGCGGGGCGAGGGCGAGGCTGACGCTGCGGGCTTCCATCGGAAAATGTTTCACCAGCGGTTCAAAGAGGTGGGTGGTGTCCGGAGTCAGGGTCGGTCCGGTAGTCGGCAAAGCGCCCAGGTGCAGCAGGATAGACGTGATTTGCAGGGCTAAAATCGCCCCCACGCAAGCAATCGCCACCAGCCCGAACGCGTCGGATTCACTGCGGGCCGAGTCGCGTTTCATCGACGCTACCCCGGTGGCGAAAGCCAGCACGACCGGCACCGTCAGCGGCCCGGTCGTGGCGCCGGACGCATCAAAAGCAATAGCCAGATACTGCATGGGCGCCACCAGTGCCAACAGCGCCACCAGGCCATAAGACGCCAGCAGCACCCAGCGAAGTTTCCAGCCACGCAAAATCCGCACCATGCCCAGGCACAGCAGTACCGCCAACCCGGCTGAAACCACTACAATCAGCAAGATAGAGGACACAATTCCGCGGGTCAACGTGTTGACCTGCGCCGCATAGATGAGAATATCCGGTTCCGCCATGGTCAACAGGAAACCCAGTACAAACGTGAGCGTCATGACCACCGAAATCCGCCCGGACTTGACCACGGTCGAGGACATAATCCGTCCGATGGGGGCGATACCGACCTCGACCCCCAGCAGGAACAGCGACAGCCCGGCGATTATCGCGATGGCACCCAGGCCGAAACGCGGCAACAGTACTCCCGGCAGGGGAACGACCGTGAGATGCACCAACACCACAACACCAGCTATGGGAAGGACCGACTTGGTCGTTTCCCACAGCTTTGCGGTTAAGGTATTCATCTACGCTCCCTGGTACAGCCCACTGACAGCGACCACATTTTGGGTGAAAAGAATGCCGTGGTTGGGTTTTTCCAAATCGAGACGCTGGTCGATGGCGTCCTCAATCTGAGGGGCGCTCTGCGCGGAGGCCAGCATAAACACAATGTCCTTTTCCGGTTCGATTTCCATGCCCAGCACCAGTTCTGTTTGAGCAATCCCCGAGCCGCGCCCGGCGATGACGGTGCCTCCGCGAGCTCCGGCACTTTGCGCGGCCTCAACCACATCCTCGGCCCGGCCGTGCTCGACAATGATGGTGATGAGCTGCCACTGTGCCGGTTGCACGGCATGGTCCGCGGGGGGTTCGGGCCAGCGTTCAATGGCAGACGTTCCCGCGATGCCCTCCATCTCGACCGCAAAAGCAATACCCCGGTTGGGTTTCTCAAAGTGGAAACGTTTTGCCAGCGCCTGCATCGCCGTGCTGGCGGTGGCGGTGTCGGCACCCATGATGAGGACTTCTTTGCGGGAATCCACCACGCCGATAGCGTTGAGCCACTTGTTCTTGATGGTGCCACGTCCCAGCATCACTGTCGCACCGCGAATCCCGTGTTTTTTCGCTTCGGCAATAACTTTGGAAGCCATCTGGTCATTGACCACAACGTAGAGCAGCACCGCGTCCTTATGCCAGTCTTTCTCAAGCATGGGAAACCTTCCTTGTCTTAGAAGAATATATTAGTCCGAGAATTTGAATGGTAATCAGCGGTGTCATGGCGACCGTTGCGATTACCCCTAGTCCGTCCACCACCACGTTTGCTCCAGGTGTCCCGGCCGCCGCTCCTTGGGCAAAAGCCAGCACGAAAGTAGCGGTCATGGGCCCGGACGCCACCCCGCCGGAATCGAAGGCGATGCCGGTAAACAGCGGTGGAGCGTAGCGCATCATGATGACAGCTACCACGTATCCCGGCAGCAGGATGTGCCATAGCTCCAGCGTGGGCACGAGGACCCGCGCGGTGGACAGCACGACCGCCACGCCCACCCCTAGTGCCAGCGAAAACATCACCGCTTTGCGGTGCACCGCCCCGGCCGTAACGTCCTCGACCTGGTCCATCAGTACGTAGACTGCCGGTTCGGCCAGAATCGTCACGACCCCCAGCCCGAACGCCACTGCCAGCAGCACGGCGGGATGCTGGTTAGCGGCCAGCGTTTCACCGATAGTGCGGCCCACATCCATGAAACCCGCGTTGACCCCGGTCAGGAACGTAACCAGGCCGACGTAGGAAAACACCAGGCCCAAGATGATACGACGCAGTTTCTCCGCGGTCAGGGGGAAAAACTTTGCTACAGCTCCTACCACGAAGGCGGTGAGAATCGGAGTCAATCCGAGCGCCACGTCACGAACCTGACGGGGAGCCTCTTCGGCCAGCGCCGCCAACGGGCTGAGATTCAATACTTCCGGGGCGGGAATGTCGCGGGGAATCTCTCCCAGCCGAAAGATGACGGCGGTAACTAGCACCGCCACAATTGCCCCCGCGGAAGCAATTCCCACCAGCCCGAACGCATCAGCTTCACCGCCGCGGGAGTCCTTTTTCATCGCAGACACGCCCGCCGCCATCGCTAAGATGAACGGCACGGTCAACGCCCCGGTGGTGGCTCCTGAAGCATCGAAAGAAATCGCGAGGTACTCGGTGGGAGCGAAAAAGCCTAGGACCGCCACCAAAACATAGGCGCCCAGAAGGATGAATTTCAGAGGGATGGAACGGATAATGCGCACCATGCCGATAGTCAGAAGCGCCGCTATCCCCAGGCTCACCACCAGCACCAAAAAGAGTTTGCCCAGTAACCCGCCAGTGATCAGCTCGACTTGGCCACCGTAAATATGCAGGTCAGGCTCCGCTACTGAAATGAACAGGCCCAACACAAAGGTTGCTGATATCACGACCGAAAGCCTGCCGGACCGAGCGATGGCGTGTCCCAGCAGCTGCCCGATGGGGGTCAGGCCAATGTCTACTCCCAACAGGAAAATCGCCAAACCCACGATAATTGCGAACGTGCCCAAGGCAAAACGCGCCGGCAGCGAGCCCTCCAGAGGAACCAGCGTGAGTGCCAAAACCACGACAATTCCGACAATAGGCGTCACAGAAAACAGCGTCTCTTTCAGCTTTCGCAGCGGTGCAGAAAAATCAGCAAGCAAAGCGGCTCCTCCATAGGGGGGTTTATGCCAGTTTATCAAGTTGTCCAACCGAAGAGCACCGCGCCGGTTGCGCAAGTGAGCCCGGCCGCGAGGTCTGGCGGCGTTCGGGGGGATGCCTCTCAGTCGCAGAAATGGGGTCCCGTTCTGTTTTTCTAAGCGGGCAAGCCGCTAAGAAAAACTACGAACACCCGTGTCATGCCAGG